>DATAHD010000302.1:0-11468 GCA_036263395.1 Rhizomicrobium sp.
GGCCTGGGTGCGGCGGCGTTCGCGGCGTTCGCAGTCTTCGTCCATTTCCTTGCGCCATTGCGCGCGCAGGCGGGCGCGTGGCGTTGGATAGCGGCCTTCGAGGAATTCGTAGGACAGCACGCGGTCGGTGCGGAAATGGCGGAAGCCGCGGCGCAGTTCGCACCAGCCGACGATGATCCGCACCGTATCCCAATAGCTGACGGCAATCGGCCAGATGGTGCGGCGCGTCTCCTGATCGGAGAGATCGCGGTAGACGAGCGCGAGCTTGCCCTGCGCGCGGATGGCGGTGCGGACGCGTGCCATGTCGATGGCGTCGGTCTCCGCCTTACGATGTGTCGGCGCGGCGAGCGCGGGCTCCATCAGAAGCGGGCGCAGATGCTCCGGGATCACATGGCCGATCTTGGCGATGAGGTCGGCGGCGGCGCGCGCCAGTTCGGGATCGGCGCGGTTCATCACCCACTGCGCGCCGAGCATGGCGGCCTCGATCTCGTCCGGTGTCAGCATCAGCGGCGGCATGTCGAAGCCGCCTTCGAGGACATAGCCCATGCCCGCCTCGCCGCGGATCGGCACGCGCTCCGCCATCAACTGCGAGATGTCGCGATAGATCGTGCGCAGCGAGGTCTCGAGTTCTTCGGCGATTTCGTGCGCCGTCGTCGGTCGCCGTTTGCGCCTGAGGATCTGGATAATCCGGAATAGCCGGTCTGCGCGCCGCATAATTCCCACTCCTTGCCGCGTCAGGCGGCCAGTCTGTCCACCGGCACCAGGCGCGCGCTCGACGTCGCGCGCGCGATCACAGTGCCTTCGCTGTCCGTCAGATGGGCTTCCAGGAACGCGATGGTCTTGCCCATCTGCACCACGCGCCCTTCGCCAATCAGCCGTCCCGGCTTTGCCGCCGCGAGGAAGCTGACATTCATGTCGATGGTCGTGGTGTAGAGCTTGCCGCCGGTCATCAGCAGCAGCGCCGGCCCCATCGTATCGTCGAGCATCGCTGTCAGCAGGCCGCCCTGCACAAAGCCAGCCGGATTGAGGAAATCGCGCTTCGCCTCAAAAGCGAGCTTCACCCAGCCCACCTTCGGGTCGTGATCCAGCAACGTCCAGCCCAGCAATCTGGCGCAGGGCGGGGTTGGAAAGCGGTCAAGAATTGTTCCGGTCGGCGGCATTTCGGCATCCTCCAGCCCTCACAATGGCCGAACCCTGCTGACAGCATGTTGTCAGCAGTGAGCCGCTTCATCAAATCGTCATCGGCCCTGCTGACAGGATACTGTCAGCAGGCGGTTCCTAATTTCCTCCCAACGCAATGGAGGACAGCATGATTACGCTTTTCGCATTTGGCCCGGCTTTCGGGCTTCCCGACCCCAGCCCGTTCGTGATGAAAGCGGACGTGCAGCTCAAGATGAGCGGCATTCCCTATCGTTGGGAGCGCGGCGGGCCGCAGAACGCGCCCAAGGGCAAGGTGCCATATATCGACGATGACGGTCAGCGCATCGGCGACTCGACGCTGATCCGCGCCCATATCGAGACCAAGTACGGCGTCGATCTCGACCGCGCGCTGTCGACCGAGCAGCGCGCCCGCGCCTGGGCGATCGAGCGGATGCTGGAAGACCATCTCTATTTCGCGATCGTCTATTTCCGCTGGATGATCGATGAGAATTTCGAGAAAGGTCCGGCACATTTCTTCGACGGTGCCCCCGCCGAAATCCGCGACGCGGCGCGCGAGCGCACGCGCAGCAATCTGCATGGCCAGGGCATCGGGCGGCACAGCGAGGCGGAGATTGCGGGGCTTGCCATCCGGTCGATCACCAGCCTCGCGATCCTGCTGGGTGACAACGGGTATATGATGGGCGATGAACCCAGCGCCGTGGATGCGGTGGCGTTCGGCACGGTGGCCGCGATCCTGACGCCGCATTTCGATACGCCCTTACGCGACGCGGCGCTGGCGCACCCCAACCTTGTCGCCTACTGCGAGCGGATGATGGCGCAGTACTATCCGCAGTTCGAGAAACAGGCGGCTTAGGGCATAGTACGGCAATGGCGAAGACAAACACCGGCGCGGTTTACGCATCCTATCCCGCGCCGGTGCGCGCCCGGCTCGCAGCGTTGCGCGATCTCGTTCTCGACACGGCGCGCAGGACGGATGGTGTGGGCCGGGTCGAGGAAGCGCTCAAATGGGGTCAGCCCAGCTTCCTGACGCCGGAGACGAAGAGCGGCAGCACCATCCGTATCGACGCGCTGAAAGACGAGCCCGGCCGCTATGCGATGTATTTCCACTGCCAGACCAATCTGGTCTCCAGCTTCCGCGAGATGTATCCAGACGCCTTTACCTTCGAGGGCAACCGCGCGCTGATCTTCGATGCCAAGAAGCCGTTGCCGAAAAAGCAGCTCGGCCACTGCATCGCGCTGGCGCTGACCTATCATCAGCGCAAGGCGAAGTAGCTCAGTCGGTCGCGCGGAACAGGTTCTTCGGGCGGTTGAACAGCGCGTCGCTGATCTCCGGCCCGGCGGGGTCTTCTTCCTCGATGATGGCGACGAGCCGGTCGATGTCGGCGATCTCGATGTTGCGATAGCTCTGCGAGACGATCCCCTCGCGGGCAAGCGCCACGATCTCGCGGTTGATGGTCTGGCGCGAGGCGCCGAGGATGGCGGCGAGATCGTCCTGAGAGACCGCGAACGGAACGCGCGAGATGTCAGCCGCGTTGGTGCCGCGCACCCAATATATGAGCTGCTTGGCGATCTGGCAGCGCAGCGAATCCACCGTGCGGCTGTGGATCGCTTCGTAGTCCAGGCGCGTGCGGCGGCAGAGAAACTGGATGATATCCATCAGGCGGACGGGATCGTTTCCAATCGCCTCCAACAGCGTCAGGCGCGGGATGAGCACGCATTGCGCCGTCGAGGTGCGGGCGACGATGTCGAAGGCTGGCGCCTGGCCGTCGAGCACCGCGATGTGCGATGTCGATTGGCCCGGCATGAGGAAGTCGAAAACGATCAGCTTGCCGTTCTTCAGAGTGCGCTGGGATACGAGCGTGCCGGACTCCAGCACAATCATGTGGTCTGACCGCACACTCCGCCGCAGAACGAAGTCGCCAGAGCGATACGTGTGGAGTTCGCTTCCCTGCGCGATGCGATCGAGGATTTCCGCGGGCCAGCCAGAAAACAGCCGGGTCTGCGCGATCGTCGTCCGGATCAGCGGCAGGACATCCACCGGTGTTCGACCGGGCGATACGCGGTCTGCTAGGCGTGACACAGGTAACTTACCTCGTAAATCTGCGACCTAGAGTTACTCGCATACGCTTCGCGAACACCACGAAAAAACAGGCCAGTCGCTTGAAAATGGGGCTTCGCAGCGAAGCAGGCTGCGTCTGGTAGAAGACACCGTCACGGACTCTCTGACTAGATGGACGAAAAGGTACGTCCATAAGTTGTCACCGAAAACGGCCCTGAATTGTCGTGTACCCGACAAACTAATCTCGATTTTCGAACACCTGTTACAAAACCATCGAATTCGCGGCCGCCTTGTCCAGAGGACGCGGGCGTTGAACCATGCTGCGCGAAGCCACAAGCAAGCGATGACCATGAAGCAGGTTCTGATTGCCGGTGCATCCGGGCTGGTTGGGCGGGGTGCGATCCGTGCCTATGCGAATGATCCCGGCAGGGAGGTGATCGCCACATCGCGGCGACCGCCGGAAGGGATCGACGGCGCGCGCTTCGTTGCGGCGGATCTATTCGATGCCGATGCGTGCCGGCGTGTCTTCTCCAATATGCGCGATGTCACGCATCTCGTGTTCACGGCGCTCTATGAGAAGGACGGCGGCCTGCTCGCGAGTTGGCTCGATCCGGAGCAGATCGAAGGCAATGCCGCTATGCTGCGCAATCTGTTCGAGCCGTTGTCCGCAGCGGCCAAGAACCTGAAGCACGTCACCTTGTTGCAGGGCACGAAAGCATATGGCGCGCATGTGCGGCCGATCCCCGTGCCGGCGCGTGAGGATCGCGACGAACTGAAATCGCAACCCAACTTCTACTGGAACCAGGAAGACTATCTGCGCAGCAAACAGAAGGGCGCAGCGTGGACGTTCTCGATCATCCGGCCGCAGGTGATCTTTGGCGATGCGATCGGCGCGGCGATGAATCCGGTCGCGGCCATCGGCGCCTATGGGGCGATCCTGAAAGAGCGTGGCGAGCCGCTGCATTATCCCGGCGGGATACCGAATGTGTTCGAAGGTGTCGATGCCGATCTCGTCGGGCGCGCGATCCGCTGGGCCGGCGAAAGCGACGCGGCGCAGAACCAGGCGTTCAACATCACCAACGGCGATGTGATGGTGTGGCGAAATGTGTGGCCCGCGATTGCCGATGCGCTGGGCATGGCGATGGGCGAAGACCGGCCGGCGGCGCTGCGCGATCTGCCATCCGGCGAATGGGATTCGATCGTGCGCAAATACGATCTGGTGGCACCGGACCTCGCCACCTTCACCGGCAAGTCGCTCGACTACATGGATCTGCTGATGGCCGGCGATCGTCTGCGCATGCCGCCGCTGGTATCGACGGTGAAGCTGCGCCAAGCAGGCTTTCGCGAAATGCTCGACAGCGAAACGATGCTGCGAGGTGCCATCGCCGCGATGCAGAAGCGGCGGCTGTTGCCCCCACTCTGAAGAGAATGTGCTGATCCAAAAGAGGACGGCCGCGGCGTGGTAGCGCCGCGGCCGCTGGTCCTTCGCCGGTGGTCTAAGCCGCCGCGCGAACCGGGTGGGATTCCTGGGCGAGGTTCTCCGCGGCGAAATCCCAATTCAGAAGCTTCTTTAGCACAGCCTCGAGATATTTGGGCCGTTCGTTTCGGTAGTCGATGTAATAGGCGTGTTCCCACACATCGACGGTGAGTAGGCAGTTAATGCCCTTGGCCATCGGGTCGATGGCGTTGGATGTCTTCTGCACCGAGAGCTTGCCGCCTTCGGATACAAGCCATGCCCAGCCGGAGCCGAACTGCTCCTTGCCGGCCTTCGCGAGTTCCTCGATCAACTTATCGGTTGAGCCGAAGTCGCGCTCGATCGCCTTGGCGAGATCGCCCGAGGGCTTGGCGGATTTCGGCGACAGACTGCGCCAGTAGAAATCGTGGTTCCAAACCTGGGCGGCGTTGTTGAAAATCTTCTTCTCGGCACTGCCGTCCTTCGCATCCACTGTCGCACCGACGATCTCTTCCAACTTCATCTTGGCGAAGCGAGTTCCCTCGATGAGCTCGTTGAGCGTCTTCACGTAGGTGGCGTGATGCTTGTGGTAGTGGTACTTGATAGTCTCTGCGCTGATCGTGGGGGCAAGCGCGTCTTCATCCCACGGCAACGGCGATAGCTTGAAAGGCGGAGTCATTGGAACTCCTCTTGATCGTTGTTTCGGTTTGGGCCCTGCGATTGGCTCTCGCCGCGGCCCTGAAGAGATAAGCCACCCGGCAGTGGTCGGTTCCGTTCAGACATCCGGTTCCTTGGTATTTTTCATTTCGTGTTTTTCAGAGTGCAAATCCGGCGAAGGTTTCTCATGGACATGCGCTTCACCCACGCCATCAAACATGTCGGCGACATGGACGAGCGATACGTTTTTTTTCGGCACACGCTGGGTGTGAAATTGCGCTTTTCAAACACCTGACCGATCCGCGACGTACAGGGAGCGAAGATCGGCGGCTTCCGCGACAGCGACGGCGCGATCTGCGGCGTCAACAGCCACTGACGAGACATTCCGATACAAGTCGTGAGACGTGTGACGGCAAATGTCACTTGAGATTCATGCGCTTGTGACGCACGCTTCGTTTTACGGGGGCATAGAACCGTCGGAGGACGTTCATGCCGAGTTTCGATTTTCTCTATCGCAAATCCGACGGCAGCCTGGCCGTCAAGCTGACGGCCGAATGCGCCGATCATACACGCGCCAAAGTGCTGGCCCATGCGATGAAAGCGGCAGAGTGCCATCACTTCGAAGTGTGGGAAGGGCCGGCGCTGGTCTATGAGCGGCCGGAGCCCGTACGTCGCCGCATGCCCGAGGTCCGTTTGACGGCGTAGGTGTCAGCCGCCGTCGTTGCCTAAGCTATTCATCGTCCGGCGCGTTGATGCCGTAGCTGAACATCACGTCGCGGCGGCGCTTTTGCAGCCACTGGCCGCCATCCACCACCAGGGTTGTGCCGGTGATCGACGGAACCTTGGTCAGGAACGCGACCGCTTCGGCGATCTCCTCCGGCGTCGAACCCTTGCCGAGCGGTACTTTGGCGTGCGCTTCGCGGAAACCTTCTTCCGACTGATCGCCGCTGCGCAAGGTCAGCCCCGGCGCGACACCGCAGACCCGCACGCGCGGCGCCATTGCCATCGCGAGCAAGCGCGTCGCCGACTCCAGCGCCGCCTTCATCAACGTGTAGGAGAAGAAGTCCGGGTTCAGGTTGTAGACTTTCTGATCGAGGATATTGACGATCAGGCCGCGCTCCTCGCCCGGCAGCTGTTCGGCGAAGAAACGCGAGAGCAGCACCGGCGCGCGGAAGTTCACGCCGTAGAGCACGTCCATCGTCTGTGCCGACACGCTGTCGATGTCGTCGTATTCGAACATGTTCGCGCTGTTGACGAGCAGGCTGCAGAAGCCGAGCTCGGCGTTGGCGCGGGTGAAGAGGTCGGCGAGGCCGTTGGCATCGGCGAGGTTGTGCCCGATGGTCGTGGCTTTCACGCCAAGCCCGCGCAATTCGGCGGCCAAAGCATCGGCGTGCTCCGCGCTCGAATTGTAGTGAACCGCGATATCCCAGCCGTCGGCCGCGAGGCGCCTGGCGATGTAGGCGCCGAGGCGCACGGCGCCGCCGGTGATGAGGGCATAGCCCTTGCCGCTCGGCGCGTCCGTCACGCGACGTCCCGGACGCGATAGATCTCGACGCCGGCGCCGGCCGCATCGTTGAAGACATCCGGCTTCACGATCGAGACGCGGCAGGCCCGCACCCGCGGATCGCGGAAGCCGAGTTCGACCAGCTCTTCCAGCAGGGTCTCGATAAAATCGACCTGCGGCTTCTGTGGCCAGGTGCGCAGATGGGAACAGATGTAGTCGTAGTCCACGACCGAGGAGAGGCTCTCGCGCTTCGAGGTTTTCGGGTCCTCGGCATAGAGGTCCATGTTCACGATCACCCGCTGCGGCCGCTCCGGATGGCGCTCCCAGGCATGGATGCCGACGCGGACTTCGGTGACGAAGTCCCGCACCATCATGCGGATATATCCCTGCTCCGCCGCCCAATGCTCGACGGCCAGTTCCGGAAGACGCGGTTTCGCTACGGTCATGGCCGAGCGTTTAGCACTCGACCCTCATCCTGCAAAGGACACCTGCGCGCTTAGGTGGCATGGCTGTCCCGCGCCACCCGCTGTAAGCCATCGCCGGTGCGAGGGAGGCTTTCATGCCCACCAATGCCATGCGTCTTGCGGATGCCACACGCGGTCCGTTCAAGGTTCACTCGCTCACCATCACGCCCGACACAGACCCCGTCACCGGCTTCGCAAGCTGGGACCCGGCGCGCTCGTTGTGGAACGGCGGCATGATGTTGGCGGCACTCGTTTTCGGTCCACTGACCTTCAGCTGGAGCGCGGTGGCCGTGTTCTTCGTGCTGTTGATGATCACGATGTGCACCGGCCACTCTGTTGGTTTTCACCGTCGCCTCATCCACCGCACATTCCAATGCCGCAAGGGCGTGGAGCGCGCGCTCGTGTGGTCGGGCACGCTCGTCGGCATGCAGGGGCCGTTCTGGGTGATGCGCGCGCACGACACACGCGATTGGGCGCAACGCCAGCCCGACTGTCATCCCTTCCTCAAGCATGGTGGCGGACTGGTGATGGACGGCTGGTGGAATCTGCACTGCAAGCTGACACTCGCGCATCCGCCGCAGTTCGATCCGGGTCCGGGCATCGGAGACGATCCGTTTTATCGCTTTCTGCAAAGCACCTGGATGCTGCAGCAGCTGCCGCTTGCGCTGATCCTCTTCGCGCTGGGCGGCTGGGGCTGGGTGGTCTGGGGCATCTGTGTGCGCGTAACGGTCGGCGTCACGTCGCACTGGTTCGTCGGATATATCTGCCACACACGGTCCGCAGAGTTGGTTGGTCGATGATGGCGCGGTGCAGGCGCATGACGTGCCGTGGGCCGCGATCATCTCGATGGGTGAAAGCTGGCACAACAACCATCACGCGTTTCCAGCCTCGGCGCGTCACGGCATCATGCCGGGACAGCTCGACATCGGCTTTCACTTCGTGAAGCTGCTCGAACGCCTTGGCCTCGCCTGGAACATCCAGACGCCGGACAATCTCCCGCTGCGCCCGGGCATTACGCCGCTTACTGCCACGGCTGCCAGAATGATCGGCGAACCAGCGGTACTGGCGGCAGAGTAGAGTTCCTGCCACGGCTTGACCGGCCGTGTATTATATAGCGCCCATGGATTCCGACGTTCCCACCACTCCAGAAGCCGACGCGGCGCCGCTGAAAGGCCCCGCGCGGATTGGGGCTTACCTGAAGACGCTGCCCGATGGGCCCGGCGTCTATCGGATGCTCAACGAGAAGGGCGAAGTTCTTTACGTCGGCAAGGCGAAGAGCCTGAAGAAGCGCGTCTCCAATTACGCGATGAAGGGCGATCACAACGAGCGCATCACGCGGATGATTCACGAGACCGCGGAGATGATCTTCGTCACGACGAAGTCGGAGATCGAGGCGCTGCTGCTCGAGTCCAATCTCATCAAGCAGTTGAAGCCGCGCTACAACGTCTCCTATCGCGACGACAAAAGCTTCCCGAACATCCTGCTGCGCGAGGATCACGCGTTCCCGCAGCTTCTGAAGCATCGCGGCGCGAAGACGACGAAGGGCGAATACTACGGCCCGTTCGCCAGCGCCGGGGCGGTGAACCGCACGCTCAACACCTTGCAGCGGGCCTTCCTGCTGCGCTCGTGCTCGGACTCGGTGTTCGAGAGCCGCACGCGGCCGTGCCTTCTGTTCCAGATCAAGCGTTGCAGCGCCCCGTGTACCGGGAGGATCGACGAGCCCGGCTATCGCGAACTGGTCGACGAGGCGGAGGGCTTCCTCGCCGGCAAAAGCCGCGTTGTGCAGGAGCGCATCGCCAAGGAGATGACCGAGGCGGCAGAGGCGCTGGACTTCGAACGCGCCGCGCGTCTGCGCGACCGCATTCGCGCCATGAGCCATGTGCAGCTCAACCAGGGCATCAACCCGACGACATTCACCGAGGCAGACGTCTTCGCGATCTACAACGAAGGCGGCAACACCTGCATCCAGGTGTTCTTCTTCCGCGCCGGGCAGAACTGGGGCAACCGGCCGTACTTCCCGCGCCATCCGCGCGAGCTTTCCACCGGCGAAGTGCTGCAGAGCTTCATCGGCCAGTTCTATGACGAGCGGCTGGCGCCGGCGCTCATCATGCTGTCCGAAGACATCGGCGATCGAGAACTGATCGCCGAGGCGTTTACGCTGGCGAGTGAGCGCAAGGTCGAGCTTCTGGTGCCGCAGCGCGGCGAGAAGCGCGAGATCATCGACATGGCGCTCACCAATGCGCGCGAGCAGCTTGGCCGCCGCATGGCGGAAAACTCGGCGCAGCGCGAACTGCTGCAGGGCGTCGCGGAAATCTTCGGCATGGACACGCCGCCGAAGCGGATTGAGGTCTACGACAACTCCCACATCCAGGGCACCAATGCGCTCGGCGGCATGATCGTCGCGGGACCGGACGGTTTCGAGAAGGGCGAGTATCGCAAGTACAACATCAAGTCGAAGGAGCTGACGCCCGGCGACGACTACGCAATGATGCGTGAGGTCCTGACGCGGCGCTTCGCTCGCCTGGTGAAGGAAGAGGCCGATCCCGATGTCGAGGCGAAGCATCCGGACCTTGCGCTGATCGACGGCGGGCCGGGGCAGCTTTCGATTGCGTGTCAGGTGTTCGCCGATCTGGGCGTCGAGGATGTCGTGCTGGTCGGCATCTCCAAGGGGCCGGACCGCGACGCGGGGCGTGAGCACTTCTACATGCAGGGACGCGAGCCTTTCCGTCTCGATGTGAAATCGCCGGTGCTCTACTACCTGCAACGCCTGCGCGACGAGGCGCACCGCTTCGCCATCGGCAGCCACCGCAAGAAGCGCAGCAAGGCGATCGGCGCCAACCCGCTCGACGAAATCGCGGGGATTGGTGCAGCGCGAAAACGGGCGCTGCTGCAGCATTTCGGTTCGGCCAAGGCGGTGTCCGCCGCGGCGCAGTCGGACATCGAAGCGGTCGAGGGCGTCAGCAAGGCCATGGCCAAGAAGATCTTCGATTTCTTCCACCCGACGCCTTAGCTCCGCGGTCGCGTCATAACGTGCTAGTGTCTGGACAATGCAGGCGTAGGTCCGTTGGACGGGGGCTGCTATGCGACTTCATTTCGGAATCGTGCTGGCGTTCGGCTTGTGCATCTCCGCCCCGGCATTTTCGTCGGGACAGTGGCAAGAAGACAAGATCAAAGAGCTGAAGACCAGCGAAGCGGGATTTGTCGCAGCGAGACCTGACTCTTTCGGCAACGTTTATTACATCCTTCGCGGGACGTCCGGAAACTGCGGCGGCTTATTTAGAATTAGCCAAGGTGACAAGCATGCAAAGCTGCTTGACCAATTCATCGACACCGGTTCCGGCTGCATCCCCACCAGTCTCAGCATCGTCGATGACCCGACTGTCAAGCCCACTGTTTTTGTCACCATTCAAGGAGGTCAAACAGTAGCTTTCGATACGGCCTTCAATTCCATCTCCACCGTCGCGGTTCCGGGAGCAGCGGTAGGTGCTTCGATATCTTCCGCGACACATCCGCGCGCGCAAGCCCCGACAATCGCAAACGACGTTTATATCACCGCGTCCAACAGCAGTGACGGCCCGAGCGGCGCAATTTATCACGCGACGATTGACGATCACGGGCAGATCTCGACGCCACAACTGATCTTCGCGTTTCCCGGTGGCGCCAACGGCGCCAACCCAACGAGCGGGGTTGTGGTCGGCCCCGATGGCGATCTCTATGGCGTCACGCAGAACGGCGGCTCGACCAAGGCCACGCTTTGCCAGGCAGCGCATGGCGTAAACGGTTGCGGTGTCGTTTATCGCTTGATCCCAACGACGAGCGGTGGTGTGACGACCTGGCACGAGGAGGTTCTTTACGCCTTCAAGGGCGGTGCCGATGGCAGTGAGCCTAACAGCGAAATCGCGCTCGACACCAACGGCAATCTCTACGGCACCACCTTCCTCGGCGGCGACCTGAAGCGGACGTCAGCGAAGGCCTGTGTCGGTGCCGAATTTCACACCGTGTTCGGATGCGGCACCGTATTCATGCTCACCCACGCCGCCAGTGCACCGTGGAGCGAGACCGTGCTGCATACCTTCCACGGCGGGCCGGACGGCGCGCAACCTTTTGGCGCGATCACCATCGACGGACTTGGCAACATCTTCGGCACAACGGTCGCGGGCGGCCACGTGA
>DATAHD010000303.1:0-6305 GCA_036263395.1 Rhizomicrobium sp.
GAGCGCGACAAGCGTCTGCGCCGCGATGGCAATCAGCAGTATCAGGAGATGAAGGGCGGCTTCGCCCACTATCTCGAAGATCCGTATGTCGCGCCGGTGACGCGCGCGCCGAAGAGCGATGAAGTGGAAGTCGTCGTGATCGGCGGCGGGTTCGGCGGGTTGCTCGCCGGGGCGCGTCTGCGCAAGGCCGGCATCCAGGACGTCCGCATGATCGAGAAGGGCGGCGATTTCGGCGGCACCTGGTACTGGAACCGCTATCCGGGGGCTGCCTGCGATATCGAGAGCTATGTCTACCTGCCGCTGCTCGAGGAAGTCGGCTTCATGCCGGTCGAGAAGTACACGCGCGCGCCCGAGATTCTCGAGTACTGCCAGAAGATCGCGCGGCACTTCGATATTTATCGCGATGTGCTGTTCCAGACCGAAGTGACGGAGATGCGGTGGGACAACGCGGCATCGCGCTGGATCATCCACACCAACAAGGGCGACGCGATCAAAGCGCGCTTTGTGGTGATGGCGAACGGGCCGCTGCACCGCCCCAAGCTGCCGGGCATTCCCGGTGTCGAGAGCTACAAGGGCCACTCGTTCCACACCTCGCGCTGGGACTACGACTACACCGGCGGCAACCCGATGGGCGGGCTCGACAAGCTGAAGGACAAGGTTGTCGGCATCATCGGGACGGGCGCGACAAGCGTGCAGTGCGTGCCGCATCTCGGCGCCGGCGCGAAGGAGCTCTTCGTGTTCCAGCGCACACCGTCATCCATCGACGTGCGCAACAATCGCCCGACCGATCCGGAATGGGTCAAGAGCCTGACGCCGGGCTGGCAGCAGCGCCGCATGGACAACTTCAATGCGCTGGTTTCGGGCGTGCCGCAGGAAGAAGACCTGATCAACGACGGCTGGACCGACATCATCGGTAACATGATGAAGCTGATGCGCGAAGGCGGCGCCAATGGGCAGGATATCGGAACGATCATCCAGCTTGCCGATTTCAAGAAGATGGAATCGGTGCGCGCCCGCGCCGAGGCGGTGGTGAAGGATCCCAAAACCGCCGAGGCGCTGAAGCCGTATTACAACCAGTTCTGCAAGCGGCCGTGCTTCCATGACGAATATCTCGACACCTTCAACCGTCCGAATGTTCACCTGATCGACACCGATGGCAAAGGCGTGGAGCGCATTACCGAGTACGGCGTGGTGGCGAATGGCGTCGAGTACAAGCTCGACTGCCTGATCTACGGCACCGGCTTCGAGGTCGGCACGTCGTACACGCGGCGCGCGGGCTATGAAGTGTATGGCCGCGATGGGCTGTCGCTGTCCGAGAAATGGAAGGACGGCGCGAGCACCCTGCACGGCATGTTCACGCGCGGTTTCCCGAACCTGTTCCTCGTCTCGAACATGCAGTCGGGCTTCACCGCGAACTATCCGCACATGCTGGAAGTGCAGTCGACGCACCTGTCGCACATCATCAAGACGATCAGCGACAAGCAGGTGCGCCTGATCGAGCCTTCGCAGGAAGCGGAAGACGCGTGGGTGCAGACGATCATCAACAGCGCACTGAACCGTGCGAAGTTCGCCGAAGAGTGCACGCCCGGCTACTACAACAACGAAGGCCAGCCGTCGGCCCTCGCCGCCCGCAACGGATCGTATGGCGCGGGCTCGATCGCGTTCATCAAGCTACTCGAAGACTGGCGCAACGAGGGTTCGATGAAGGGGTTGGAGCTGAACTGAGGTTTTCGATCTTCCGAGTTTCAAGCGGCGCTGCGAGAGATCGTGGCGCCGCTTGTTTTTTAACGCAGAGGACGCGGAGGTTTCGCAGGGGACGCGGGGCTATGGTGGTAACGCGTGTTGTCGGTGAGACGGATGGCTGGCGCGCGTTGCGTGCCGTTGAATGCATCTTCGGTCCGAGTATTTCTACTACACTCGCGCGCGAGCTTTCGCTCGCGCACTCGCCGGGGATGACTATCTACTTTGATATCAGGCGCTCTCTGCCGCCGCTTTCATGCTGGCAAGGCCTTGTTCGAATTGGGGGCCGACCATTTTTTCCATCGGCATCACGAGGGTCATCGCCTTGTTGATGAAGGCCATCGGGCCGGTCATCGTCCAGACCACTGTCGTCGTCGCACCGTTGGGGTTGAAGGTGAAGACGGCGGTGTTGTGGGCTTCGAACGGTTTGGAGAAGTCGAGCTTGATCACGATCTTCTGCGGCGACGGGGCTTCGAGGATTTCCATGCGGCCGGCGCCGGCTTTCTTGCCGTCCCAGTTGTAGATCGCGCCGACGCCGCTGGGGTTGCCGCTGTAGGTGCGCTTCAGGTCAGCGTCGATGTTCTCGAACGGCGACCACTTCGCCCACTCGTGGAAATCGTTCACCAGCGCGAAGGGCTTCTCCGGCCCCGTGTTGATGACGATGGAGCGTTCGAGGCGGAAGCTGCCGGGGCGGGAGGCGATGAAGCCGACCAGCCCCGCGAGCGCGGCAACGATGACGAGAGGAAACATGTGGTGGAGCCCCTTCTTGCTTGACGGTTAGCGTGCCGTCTTGGCGCGCAGTTTTTCTTCCTGCTCACGCAGTTCGGGCGTCATCGTGGCAAAATCTTCGGCCGAAAAATACGGGCGGATGTCGATGTCGCTGTCCGTCAGCATCGGGTTGGGACACTTCTTCACCCATTCGACGGCTTCGTCGATCGAGGCGCATTCCCAGATCCAGTAGCCGGCGACGATCTCCTTCGTCTCCGTGAACGGACCGTCGATCACGGTGCGGTTGTTGCCGCTGAAACGGACACGCTTGGCGTCCTTGGTCGGACGCAGGCCGTCTCCGTCCTTCATGATGCCGGCGGCCACCAGCTCTTCGTTGTACTTGCCCATCGCGGTCAACATCTCGGTGGACGGGGGCGCGCCGGCTTCGGAATCGGCGGTGGCTTTGACGAAGATCATGAAACGCATGGCTTTTCTCCTTCGGTTGGCAGAAGCGTCCGCTTCCTGTCACCGGAACGAGCGAACGGGAGCGGCCGTTTCCGACATCGCCCCCGCACTTTTTCGCGAGGCTCAGACCCGCCAGTCGGTTCCCTCGGTCAACTTCTTGTAGAAGCCGGCGGTGTAGGCCTCTTCCGGCGCCTGGCGGACGATGGAGTCGAGGTATTCGGCGTCCTTGCCGACGAGGATGCGCCAGCGGTCGGCCTTTACGCCGTCGAGGATGATCTTGGCGGCCTGGGCGGCGGTGGTCGGCGCGTTGTCGCGGAAGCCGTCCGCCTGGGCGCGGACCATGCCGCGGACCTGATCGTCGCTGAGCGCGGAGAGATCGGTGCCCTGCGCCTTCAGCGCCTTGCGCACGCCGGCGACGTCGATGTCGTCACCGGAGAGTATCTTGCGGGAGTTGGCGACGATCTCCGTACCGATATGACCCGGCATCACGATGTGCGCCTTGATGTGCGGCGCGTTCACTGCGAGGTCGGTCATCAGCGCCTCGGTGAACCCCTTCACCGCGAACTTGGCGGCGCAGTAGGCGGTGTGCGGGCGGCCTGGGCCGATGGAGGCCCAGAAGCCGTTGACGCTGGCCGTGTTCACGATGGCGGCTTCGTTCGCCTTCATCAGCATCGGCAGGAAGGCGCGCACGCCGTGATAGACGCCGCCCCAACAGACGTCGAACGTCTTCTCCCACTGCGCGCGATCGCCATTGACGATGGAGCCGCCGCCGCCGATGCCGGCGTTGTTGAAGAGCAGATGGATGTGGTCGGTGTCGAGCTGCTTCTTCACGTCGGCAGCCCAGTCGTTGACCTGGTTCTCGACGGAGACGTCGGCGACATAGGTCACGGTGCGGGTGCCTTGCGGGGATTCCGCTTCGCACATCTTTTTGGTGACGGCCATGTTCTCGGCGGAGACGTCGCACATCGCGACGGTGCAGCCTTCGGCCGTGAGCTGGCGCGCAAGCTCGCGCCCCATGCCGGTGCCGCCGCCGGTGATGACGGCAACTTTGCCTGCGAAATCCTTCATTGTGGTCCCTTCCCTGGAGTTTTGTGGGCGGGAGCTTAGCGGACGGGGGCGTGGCCGCTATGGATTTTTCGTGAAATTCGGCATAATCTTACCTTGTCTTACCGAGAATGCACCATGAAAACGGACCGGCTTACGACGAAGGTCTCTACCAAGGGGCAGGTGATTCTGCCCAAGCAAATCCGCGAGCATCGCAAATGGGATGCCGGGACGGAGCTTGTCGTTGAGGAAACGGCAGAAGGCGTGCTGCTGAAGCCGGCTTCCGTGTTCCCACCTACGCGTTACGAAGATGTGCGCGGTTCGCTTCACTACCAAGGAAGGCCGAAAACCTTGGAAGAAATGGACGCTGCAATCGTAGCGGAGGTGAAGCGCCGTCATGCTCGCGGTCGATACTAATATCGTCGTTCGCTATCTGGTTTCCGACCACCCCGATCAATTTGCCAAAGCAACCGCAGTCATCGAACAGAACGATGTGTACATTAGCCGAACTGTGATGTTGGAAACGGAATGGGTGCTTCGGTCTCTATATGGATATGACCGTGCGCGTCTCGTGGAAGCGCTCCTTTCCGTCGCCGGCTTGCCACGTGTTTTGGTTGAAGATTCCGTAGGGACCCTAAATGCACTCAACCGACTGAAGCGCGGCTTTGATTTTGCCGATGCAATGCACTTGGCGGGCGCACAAAACTGCGATGCGTTCATTACGTTCGATGCCGGGTTGGCGAAGATAGCCACCCGAACTGGAGCCAACACGCCAGCTGTGAAAACTCCTTAGTGGGAACCTCTCACTCCCGCGAAACCTTTGGGCCATCGGCGGAGTTAGGGCTTCGTATAGCGGAGGCGCCGATGAGCGAACTTACCCTTAAAGACATCAGCGATGCGATGAAGGGCATCGATATCTGCATGATGACGACCGACAACGGGCGGCTGGAGTCGCGGCCGATGAGCAACAATCGGGACGTCGAGTATGACGGCGATTCCTACTTCTTTGCCGATGCGAGCGAAGAGGTCGTGCGCGACATCAATGAGCAGCCGCAGGTCAATCTCGCTTTCGTGCATGAACCGGCGCTGGTCGGGAATTCGCTCTATATCTCGGTCAGCGGCGATGCCGATCTGGTGCGCGACAAGGCGGAGATGCAGAAACACTGGACGCCGGATCTCGATGCCTGGTTCAAGGACGGTGTCGATACGCCGGGCGTGACGATGATCCATGTCAAGGCGAACAGCATCCGGTATTGGAAAGGCCGCGATCAGGGCACCGTCACGATATAGTCACTGCAGCCTGAGCCATCGCTTCAACGTCTCGAGCGCGAGAACGAAGACGAGGCCTACGGCGACGCAGGCTGAGACATCGTCGAGATGCAGGTGCCCGAAGTGGAACAGACCGCGGAGAGGCGGCCAGTAAAGCGCAAGCGCCAGAAGCACGAGCACAAGACCGGAGAGTATCCAAAGCGCCGGGTTGGCGCGTAGGAATGCGTCACGCAATGACGAACTCTGGGCCCGGTTGACGAGAATCAGGCCGATGTTCATCAGCACGAGCACAGTGAAAACAAGTGCGCGCAGGTCGTCTTCGGGAATTTTGGCCGCGACACCGATGACGAGAGCCAATGTGACCACGGCCAGCGATGCCGCGCCCTGAATGGCGGCCCAGATCAGCGTGCTATGCGGCAAGACTGGCGCCTTGGGATCGCGTGGCGGCCGCCGCATGACATTAGCCTCCTCACCCTCCGTCTCGAACACGATGGAGCAGGCCGGATCGATCAGCATCTCCAGCAGCGCGATCTGCACCGGCAGCAGCATCAGCGGCATCCCGAAGAGGATCGGTAGCAGTGCCAGTCCCGCGATCGGGATGTGAACGGCGACGATGTACTGAATCGCCTTGCGCAGATTGTCGTAGATGCGGCGGCCCAACCGGATCGCGGCGACGATCGACGCGAACTCGTCATCGAGTAGGACAAGCGCGGCCGCTTCGCGTGCAACGTCGGTGCCGCGTGCGCCCATCGCAATGCCGATGTGTGCTGCCTTGATGGCTGGCGCGTCGTTGACGCCGTCGCCCGTCATCGCAACAATTTCGCCGTCGCGTTTCAGGGCTTCGACGATGCGAAGCTTCTGATGCGGTCGAATTCGCGCAAAGACGCCAACAGAGCGGATGCGTTCAGCGAGAGCGGCGTCGTCGAGTTTCTCGAGTTCGCTACCGGTGAGAACGCTGTCGGACGCAATGCCCGCCTGCCCCGCAATGGCAACGGCCGTCGCCGGATAGTCGCCGGTGATCATGGCGACGCGAACGCCCGCTTCGCGGCACTGTCGCACCGCGTCGGGCACAGACGCGC
>DATAHD010000304.1:0-5149 GCA_036263395.1 Rhizomicrobium sp.
CGCTATCACAAGATCATCATCATGACCGATGCGGACGTCGATGGTGCGCACATTCGCACGCTGCTGCTGACGTTCTTCTATCGCCAGATGCCGGAGCTGATCGAACGCGGCCACATCTTCATCGCTCAGCCGCCGCTCTACAAGGCGACGCGCGGCAAGAGCGAGCGCTACATCAAGAACCAGGACGAATACGACGCCTACCTACTGAGCGAAGGCGCGGAGGGTGCGGTGCTGACCTTGCACACCGGCGCACAGGTTGCGGGTGCGGAGTTGGCGGAGTTGATCGAACACGCGCGTCAGGCCGTGAGCGCCCTCGCCGGCTTCCCGCTGAACTACCCGCGCTTTG
The DNA here is from genome assembly GCA_036263395.1 of Rhizomicrobium sp. Classification (GTDB taxonomy): domain Bacteria; phylum Pseudomonadota; class Alphaproteobacteria; order Micropepsales; family Micropepsaceae; genus Rhizomicrobium. The sequence continues at coordinate 347 of DATAHD010000304.1, forward strand.
TGCTGGAGCAGGCGGCGATCGCCGGCGCCATGAACCCGGACATCCTCTCCGATCCCGACAAGGCGAAAGGCGCGGCCGAATACATCGCACGCCGCCTCGACGTGCTGTCCGACGAGCTTGAGCGTGGCTGGCAGGGCGAACCGACCGACGACGGCGGCCTGAAATTCTGGCGCGACGTTCGCAGCGTGCGCGAGACGGTGGCAATCGACGGCCACCTGATCGCCAGCGCCGACGCCCGCAGGCTCGACCGCATGGCAGGTGAGTTGCAGGAGACCTACCTGAAGCCGGCGACCTTGCAGCGCAAGGACGACAAGCGCGACATCCACTCGCCGTCCGAACTCATGACCGTGATCCAGGAATGGGGCCGCAAAGGCCTCACCCTGCAACGCTACAAGGGCCTCGGCGAGATGAACGCCGAACAACTGTGGGAAACCACCTTGGACGAGAACGTGCGCTCACTGCTGAAGGTCAAGGTGGCGCACGTCGACGAAGCCGACGACCTCTTCACCAAACTGATGGGCGAAGTCGTCGAACCCCGCCGCGAATTCATCCAGGACAACGCCCTCTACGCCGACATCGACGTCTAACCCCGCCCCTCCACGCGCAAAGCGCGTTGGAGAGGCCGAGCGCAGCGAGGGGGAGGACGCCCCGCGCGCAACAGCACGCTCACTTCGCATTCCAGCACCGGCCGATCTTCATCACGCGATGGCGCACCACGATCAGCATGTCATCCATCATGCTATCGTGTTAAGATTGGCGAATATCACGACGTCGCTCACGGAGTTCGAATCCCATGGGACATTCACAAGCGGAAAAAGCGCAGAGCCGCGAGCGTATTGTTGGCGCCGCCGCGCGCCAGGTTCGCGAGGGCGGGCTGGAGAGCGTCAGCATCGCCGATCTGATGAAGCAGGCAAAGCTCACGCATGGCGGGTTTTATGGCCACTTCCCGTCGCGATCGGCCTTGCTGGCGGCCGCGCTGGAGCGCGCTCTGTTTGAAGGCGAAGCGGCATCGATCGCGGCGAACAAGCGCAAAGGCCCGCGCACCCTGAAATCCATCACTGGCAACTATCTCAGCGCGGCCCACCGCGACGATATCGGCGAAGGTTGCGCCGTCGCCGCGTTGCTGGGCGATGTGAGCCGCGAGGAGCCGGAGGTGCGCGAGATCATGACCCAGCGCCTCGAACTGTACTTCAGCGACCTCGCACGCGTGATTGGCGATGTACCGAAAGCCGATGAACTCGCGGTCTCGACCTGGTGCACGATGGTCGGCGCCCTCATGCTTTCACGCCTCTTTAAAGGCGAAGAACGCTCCGACGCCATCCTGCGTATCGCGCGCAAAGCAATCCTCGACAGCGAGGCGCACGCCAAAGAGCAGGTGTGAAGCGGCTGCCGGCGATGCGCCAGCCGCACACTGTCACCAGTTCTCGCGAAACGGTCGTACGTCCGATTGGAATGTCCACGCCGAGCGTTCCTGATGCGCCAGGTGCCAGACCTCGGACGCAATCGCGCTCGGCTGAATGAAGAAGTCGTCCGGCGCCTCCTTGAACGCGGCCCGCGTCCACGGCACATCGATCACGGCGTCGATGACGAGATAGGCGACATGCACGCCCTTGGGGCCCATCTCGCGTGCGATCGACTCGGCCAGTATGCGCTGTCCCGCCTTGGTCGGTGCGAAGCCTGCGAAGTTCGCTTTGCCACGCAACGCCGATGTATTGCCAGTCACGATCAATGCGCCACCGCCTGCGTCCGCCATGCGAGGCGCCGACCAGCGCGCCAGATGCAGCAGAGCCATCACGTTGACGTCGAAGTTCTGCTGCAACACTTCCGGCGCGACCGTGAGAAAATTGGCGAACGCGCCACCGACCGCGTTATGGACAACGACTTTCGGCACACCGGCGCGCTTCTCGATGGCGTCCAGCGCACTTAGCAAAGCCGTTGAATCCGCGACATCGCACGGCACAGCAAACGCATCTGGCAATTCAGCTTCGAGTTCCGCGAGGCGATCCGCACTGCGCGCCAGCATCGCCACCTGGTAACCACCCTCATGAAAGCGGCGAACGAGTGCCGATCCGGTTCCTGGCCCCACGCCGGTGATGATTGCGAGCGGTTTCATGCGGCACCTTTGAGTTCTGCGCGAAGGAAATCCAGCCGGTCGTTACCAAAGAACATTTCCTTGCCGACGAAGAACGTCGGTGACCCGAACACGCCGCGCTCTGCCGCCGCTGCGTTGGCTTCTTCAAGAGCCGTATCCAGTTCCGGCGCGTCGAATTGGTCTTTGATTGCCGCGGCATTTACGCCGCCCTGTGTCAGCACATCCGCAACCTCATCGACGGTGCCGAGTGCTGCCGGAATGCCCCACATGGCATTGAACAGGGCCCGCGTGGCTTTACGGCGCTCGCCGGCGTCCGTCACCGCAAGCGTTGCCCGCAACAGGCGGCGCGCATCGATCTCGCGCATTTTGGGATTGGGCGCGAGCGGTATCTTGTAGCGCGCTACCCACCGGCCCAGGTCGGCGCTGGCATAGCGATTTTTGACCGCACAGGTGATGGTGGTCGGCGTGTTGTCCACGCGCTTCATGACATCGAGCACGTCGAACGGAAATATCTCCAGCGCAACGTCATCCAACTGCGATTGCGCGAGATAGCTGTAGGGACTGCGATAGTCCAAATAGAATTGAACCGGCATGGATGGCCCTCCTGTCGCGAAACGATATCGCTCTGCCTCTACATTCAACATGATGATCATCATGCAGATTGTCAAGGCGCGGCGAAGCATCCTCGGACGGCGTCCGGCAGGGCCGGCTCGAGCTATTTCGTACAATCCGGGTTTGCGCTAGGCCCCGGTACCGCCGCCATCGTGCCACCCAACGCAAAGCATAAAGTGCGCACACTCAGCGATGGACGCGCGATCATCGCGGATTATCCTCTGCGCGAGATTCCCAAAGGTTGAACCCGCATGGGCTGGCGTTTTCAGAAAGTACTGCGGGTCATTCCCGGCGTTCGCATCAATCTCAGCAAGTCCGGCATCTCGGGTAGTGTCGGCCCGCGCGGCGCGAGCGTGAATGTCGGCCGCCACGGCGTGACGACGAGCGCGGGGTTGCCCGGCACCGGCCTCTCTTACCGCCAGCGCATCGGACATCGCGGAACGTGGCTCGGCATCGGCCTGCTGATCGCGGCACTCGCATTCTCGGCATGGCACAATGGCGGGGTAAATGCGCTCGCGCCGCGCGCCGTGAGCATTCCAGACGCGGCAGCCCAGCGCGTGATCGCCGATGCATCGCCGGCCATGGGCATTCGCTACGTGCATCGCGACAACGCGGTGGTGCGCGCGGAACCGTCCGAGCACGCGGCCGAACTCAAGCACGAAGCCAAGGGCGATCAGATAACGCTGATCGCGACATCCGCCGGATGGGCGAAGGTGCAGGACGGCGAGACGACCGGCTGGATGCGCATCGGCACGCTCGGCGAAGCGCCCCCCGAATAGCACTCAGGCCGAGCGCGGAGCTGGAAAGACCAGCCCTTTCAAAGTTTTACTTGTGTTCTCATTTTTCAGGCTTTTCGGCCAGAATATATTGACTTCGAGCCATTTGTTCTCTATTTATACCGAAGAACGATAGGACTGAAGTGAATGATTTAGACATCGCGAGACCATACAGGGCCGGATGCAAGCTCGCGTGCATCCCCGCATAGGGTGAGAGGGATCAAGCGCCGGGGCAGAGACCGGCGCTCCCGGGTAGCCAGATGCAAGGACCGGGAGGGTAAGAGTGAAGGTGCCTGTGGGTCTGGCCGGATGCGGCTGGCATTGCAGGCCTGCCGTAGCTGCCAAGGGCGAAGGCCTCGCGAAATGCGAGGTGTCTTCGCCCTTTTTTATGGCTGCGTCTTAGAACGCCGGCTTCACGCCGTTCTTCTCGGCGGTGATGTTGCCCCAGACGAGCTTTCCGTCCGGCGTCGTGACAGTGGAGCCGACGATCTGCAGACCGGGCTTCAGGTCGGTCGCCTTCGCCGGAACGATCGCAGCGATGATCGTGGTCGGCGTCACATCGACGATGGACGATCCCACGCAGCCGCCGGTCGGCGTCGCCGGCGCATGACCGGTGCACTTGCCGTCCACCATCTCCGAACCGCGATAGCTGACCTTCAGCTGCATCGCCGCATCGCCCTTGCCGACGGTGCCGTTGGTCATGCTGCCTGCGGTCTTCTTCATCGGCGCGATCGTGCCGTTCGTCATGCTGCCGGCGCGCTTGGGGCCGGACGTCGGGTGATGATCCCACGGATACGTGCCCTCGCCCACATGCACCGGAATGATGTGGATCTCTTCGGCCTTCAGATGACCGTTCACGCCTGGCACCGACGTTACGCCGACGAAGTCCGTCGGCTTGATCTGATCGAAGGTGCGCTTCTCGACGGCAGCGACCGGCGACTGCGGCGTGAGCACGGCGGTGACGGTCTTGCCGTCATTCGTCTTCACCGTGAGGTTCATGCCGTCGATGGCGGTGATGTTTCCGCGCACGAGCGTAAAGGCTGGTGCAGGCGCCGGTGCATCGGCAGCCCAGGCGGCGCTGGTCATCAGGATCGCGGCAGCAGTCAAAGCAATACGGCGCATGAATCTTTCCTCTCGAAGCGGCTGGGAGTGTTGGACACAAGTGCGCGTTGCACAAGTGACGAAATCGAGAAAACACCTTCCCGCTACCGTTGCGGAGGACTTACGCCGTCAGCGCAAATCTCAAGCGTTTGCAGCGACAAGCCAGCACCCGGCCGGCGGCGTGATGCCTTCAGGCGTCTGATATTTTCCAAGAACGGCGCG
>DATAHD010000305.1:0-3993 GCA_036263395.1 Rhizomicrobium sp.
GGCGCCTATCTGAACGACAAGCGGCTGCGGGTCGCGGCGCGGAAGACGCTGGCCGACGCGGTGGTCGCGACCGGCATGCCGAATATCGGCCATGGGGACGACGTGCGCGCCAACTACCTCGCTCAGGTGCGCGACGTGCTGGCGGTGACGGCGGCGCTGCGGCGCTTCGGCGCGGCCTCGCTGGACCTCTGCTTTGTCGCGGCAGGCCGGTTCGACGCTTTCTGGGAAAGCGGCCTGTCGTCCTGGGACATGGCGGCCGGACTGCTGATCGTGAAGGAGGCCGGCGGCCTGGTTACCGACCTGCACGGCGGCGAGCGCCCCCTGCAGCTCGGCCATATTCTGGCCGGAAACGAGCATTTGCATCCGCAGCTACTTAAGCTGCTAAAAACAGCCAAACCGTGAGCGGGCGTTTGCGGTCCAAAAGGTTGAGACCTTGAATCGACACGACTATTCTCGCGTCCCAATGAAACGGGCTGTCGCGACAACATTGGGCTGCGCCTTCGTGGCGCTGGCTGCTCCCGCATGGGCGCAGCAACAGGACATGTATCCGGGGCAAAGCGTGGTGGTGAACCCGCAGGCCGGCGGCACACAGGTGCTGCTCTATCCGGATGGCACCCACACCCGCGTCGTGCCGCAGCTGCTGCAGCCGGGCGATCCGGGCAACCAGATCATCCATTTGCACATGCCGGTGAAGCGCAAGGTCGTGCATCGTGCGCCGAAGCCGGTTGAGGTGGCCTCTGTCCCGGACAGCATGCCGGACTACACCGCGCCTGCACCGCCGCCGCCCCCGACCCGGGTTGCGAGCGTGCCGAAACCCGCACCGGCCAAGCCGGCACAGCGCCCGGTGGTCGTGAAGCCCGCGTCAGCCCCCGTTGAGACGGCAAGCAACAATAGCGGTGGCGGGATCGGATTCTCGTTCGACTCCCGCACCGCGAACTATGCCGCGCCGACTGAGCAGCCGAAGAAGATGGCGGCGAACAAGCCAGCTCCCGTCACGACAAACCCGACGGCCGCTCCATCTGCAGGCAACAGCAATGGCGCCGGCGGATCGATGACGCGCCGCAGCCAGATCATCTTCGCGGCGGGTGCGGCCGATCCGGCCCCCAATGCACTCGACGCGATCCGTCTGCTGGGCGGCGATCTCAACTCGGCCCTTGCCGGTGGCGCCTCGCGCATTCAGCTGCAGGCCTATGGCGGGCCGAAGAACGACAAGTCGTCGGACGCGCGCCGTATCTCGCTGAAGCGGGCGCTGGCGATCCGCCAGCTGTTCATCGATGCCGGCGTGCCATCGACCAAAATCGACGTGCGCGCCATGGGCGGCGCCGATACCGGACCGCTTGATCGCGTCGACGTCTACCTGCGCGGCTGACCAGTCTATTCCGGTGCCGGTTTTGGCGCGCCCATCACGACGTGGCGCGCTTCCGGACCGAAGCTGATGATCAAGGCAATGAGCGTAGCGGCCGCACCCGTCATCAGTGCGAGGGCTTCGGCATAGCTCCAGCCGTGATCCTCGATCAGCATGCCCTGGATCAGGACGATGTTCGCGGCGACGAGGTTGCCGAGCTGATAGACAAAGCCCGGGAACGTCCCGCGCGCATCGTGCGGCGACAGCTCGTTGAGATGCGCCGGCACGACGCCCCATGCGCCCTGCACGAAGAACTGCAGCACGAAAGCCATCGCGGCAAGCACCATCGGATTGATCGACAGGAACACCCAGAAATAGATCATCGGCAGCACCAGCGTCGCCGCGATCATGATCGCGCGGCGGCGACCGATACTTTGCGACAGCATGCCGAACGTCAGACCGCCCAGGATCGCACCGAACGAGCCAACGCTGGAGATAATGCTGGCGAGCGCCGGCGGCAGGCCGATCTGGATGCGCAGGAAGTTCGGGTAGAAATCCTGGCTGCCGTGGCTGAGCGTGTTGAATCCGGTCATCAGCAACACCGCGAACAGCGCGATGCCCCAATGCGAGCGGATGACCGCGAAGGTGTTGTCCTTCGGTGCGCGCGTTTCCTCGAAGGTCGGCGATTCCGGAACGTGACGGCGGATGTAGAGCACCAGCAGCGACGGGATCACGCTGGCCATCACGCACACGCGCCAGCCAAACTCCGGCAGCAGAAATGCCGTGACGACGCCCGCGATCAGGCCGCCGGTGGGATAACCCGTCTGCAGCAGGCCGGAGACGAAGCCGCGCGATTGCGGCTTCACATGCTCCATGGCGAGCGAGGCACCGATGCCCCACTCCCCGCCCATCGCGACGCCGAAGAGACAACGCAAGATGAGGAAGACCGTCAGGTTGGGCGCAAACGCGCTGGCGAAGGCGAGCACGGAATAGAGCGCAACGTCGAACATCAGCACCGGACGGCGGCCGAAGCGATCGGCGAGACGGCCAAAGATGAAGGCGCCGAGCGGCCGCATGTAGAGCGTCAGCGTTATGATAAGGCCGAGCGCCTTGGCGTTGGTGCCGAACTCCGTCGCGATGTCTTTCGCCACCAGAGTGATCAGCAGAAAGTCGAAGGCATCGAGCGTCCAGCCGAGGTAGGACGCGGCAACGACGTGCTTCTGCGTGCTGGTCCAGCCGCGGACGGCATCGAAAACACTCATGGGAATCCCCCTCGTATCTCGGCCGACTGTCGCGGATTTGCGCCGCTTTTGCGAGTGTCAGCGCCTGGCGATGTAGCCGTTATCTTCCAGGAACCAGCGCAGGCTTTCGGGGAAGTCCTTGGGCTTGATCTTCTCGCCCTTGCAGTCGCTATTGACCGTTTGCCCGCGGCAGCGCCCGGGATAGTCCCACTTCGCGGTCCTGTCGTAGTTGGCGAGGACGAACTTCCACGCCTCATCAAAGCGGCCGATGCGGGCCGCGTTCGCGGCGTAACCGGCACACGCGCCATTCGCATGCGTGGCGCATTGCGCCTTCGCCCTGTCCATCTCGCTTGCGTAGAGCTTCTTGTAGCGCGGCTGTTTGGAGACGTCGTCCACCTTGCCGCCAACGACATTGATCACGATCGGTGGCGACCAGCTCGCAGCATAGGAATCGAACGTATAGAGGAAACGATCGTCAGAGAGGACGATGTCCGGAATCTTATCGCCATCGACGTCCACCGGTACGTTCGCGAGACCGTCCCCATTCCACAGTCCGAGATCGAACGCGGTCCAGCCGCTTTGCAGGCGTTCGGCGACGTAGATCCGCGTGCAGCAATGTGCGCCGCCGCTAAAGCTGGAAAAGATCACCTGCGGCGTTGCGTTGGCGGGATCGAGTTTGGTGACGGCCCAACTCGCACGCGCCGGATCGAGGCCAGCCTGCCCGACCATCGAAATCGGCCGCGTGCCCGCCGATGCCACCTGCAGGGCCGCAACCGCCGCGCCGTCATCGTCGCGTGCCTGCCAAAACGTGAGCTTCAGCAGGCCGACCTGAAACACGCTCGTCTTGTCGCCGTTGGTCCAGCTTTTCATCGGCGCCGCAAACGCAGGCGCGGCAGCGAGGAGCGCAACGGCGGCAAGAACGAGCGCGCGTTTCATGATGCCGGACGTCCCGCCGCCATCGCCTTGCGGCGCTCCTGAAACTCCTCGGTGGAGTTCATGCTGGGATAGACCTTGTGCGGTACCGGCACGCCGAGGAATTTGCACAGCGGCTCCCACCCATCCTTTGCCTGGAACACGAGCAGGCGCTCGGGCGCGATGGTGCGCTTCACCTCTTCGTTGTGCCGCTCGTAGACGGCGATCATGTTCTCTTCGCTGAAGTCGTAGTTGAAGGTGCGCTCGCCGATCAGCAGCGGACCGAACACGCCGGGTAGCGCCGGAGCCGTGGCACCATCGGGCTTGCGCATCGCAGGCATGATCGTGCTGGCGACGCTTTTGTACCAGGACTTCGGATCGCGCAGCGACAGGATCACCTTGGAGTCCGGATAGCGTTCCGACAGTTCTTTGTAGAACGTGCAGCTCGGCCAGTCGCAGGCCGAGTTGTAATACGCGAAAATCTCTTCCCATTCG
>DATAHD010000306.1:0-7050 GCA_036263395.1 Rhizomicrobium sp.
TGCTCTGCGGCCACGATCGAGATCGTGTAACCGGCAATCACGTCGAACAACGTCATCATCAGAATGAAGAAGAACGGCGTCGTCGCGAACCCTTTGAGGGTGATGAACTCGATCAGCGCGACCACGAACACCAGCATCGAAAGACCGTGATTGACGATCTCGCGCGAGGTGGTGCGCGTCGCTTTCACGACTTCGACAAAGAGCAGTAGCAGCGAACCCAGGACGAGGACGTCCCCGCCGCTGAACAGCCATGTGTCGCCGGAGAACATCTTGATCCCCACGGCGTGCGTGATGCTGAGCATGTCCTGGACGTTGGAGCCGGCGATCACGCCGCCGCCCAATGCGACCAGGTTGTAGATGATGATCGGAATAACCAGCAGCGGAAACAGGCGCAACATATCTAGAAACTCCCCATACCGAGCCCCGAACGGCGTTCAGGTTTGTATCATATTGGGGCGAAAACGGGACGGGGCAATGGCGGACGTGTGTCCGTATGGTTAAGCGGCGAGCCCACCGGGCCTACTCGACCGCCGGACTGACCTTCGCGCGGTCGCGGTAGATCAGGTAGAGGTTGCGCATATAGATCGGGATCGGCATGCCTTGCCCGATCAAAAGCGGCCAGGCGTGGATGTGCACCGCATAGGTGAAGCTCACGAGCCCGCCGATCAGGCTGCAGTACCAAAAGGCAATCGGAACAACGCTCTTGCCGGCCTGCTCGCTGCGCAGCCATTGAATAAGAAAGCGCACGCCGAACACGGCCTGGCCCAGAAAGCCGATGCCGTTCCACAGGGTGTCCTGCGGATTCTGCAGCGCGAGCACATAAAGGTGCTGGAGGTAAGTCATCGGGCTCCTCGCCAGTCAGACCAAAGAGAAGGCGGTCAAAGTTCCGTAGGTTTCGGTGCGCCGCGGAAGCGTTTGCGCAGCCACACCATGCCGAACAGGTCGGGGATGCCGACCAGCAACCGGTCCAGCACGCCGTATTTCGATGTGCCCGCAGCCCGCGGCCGGTCCACCACATCGATCAGCTCGGTGCGATAGCCTTCGCGGATCACCAGCGCGATGAAGAAGCGGTGCATGTTGTCGAAGAACGGCAGCTGCAGGAACACATCGCGGCGAATCGCCTTGAGCCCGCAGACCGAGTCGCGTGCCCCATCCTTGAGCAGCGCCTGACGCAGCTTGTTGGCGTAGCGCGACGCGATCTGCTTGCGCACCGTATCGGCACGGCGGATGCGCTGGCCGGCGACGAGGCCAAGGGCGGGGTCACCGCTCTGGAACGGCGCGACAAGCCGCAGGATGTCGTTGGGGTCGTTCTGCCCGTCGCCGTCCATCGTCACCACGACATTGTTGCGGGCAGCGAGGAAGCCGGTGCGAAGCGCGGTGCTCTTGCCGTAATTGCGGTCGTGCTGGACGAGCCGCAGCATCGGCATCTCAGACTTCATATCCAGAAGTTCACGAACGGTGTTGTCAGTCGAGCCGTCGTCCACGAACACGATCTCATAGGAGGCGGGGTCACGCCCCTTGAGGGCGCCGGCGATCTCGCGCAGGACCGGCTTGATGTTCTCCTCCTCGTTCATCACGGCGATGAGGAGGGAAAACGGAACGGTATTGTCCGACATGCGCGCGCTGGGCCGTTGATTTTCCGCGCCTTTTCACCCCGGCGCCGCCGCCTTATACAGGCGGCCCCGGGTGGGGGATAGACCGGCGGCCAATGGCCTTCAATGAGGATGCCCAGGCATGAATAACGCCAGCGCGACCGGGCTTTTGGCCCAGGTGTACCGGCGCCCGATTGCCGCCCTGTTCCTGTTCTGCTTCGTCGCCTGGCTGCCGGGGTTCTTCACGATCCCCGCGCTCGACCGGGACGAGAGCCGGTTTGTCCAGGCCTCCAAGCAGATGCTGGAGACCGGCAACTTCGTCGATATCCAGCAGGGCTATGAGAAGCGCTACAAGAAGCCGGTCGGCATCTATTGGATACAGGCGACCCTCACCGCGGCGATCGATGGCGTGCGGGGCAATACCACCCACGGCGACATCTGGACCTATCGCACGGCCTCATTCCTCGGTGCCTTCACGGCCGTTGCACTGACCTTCTGGACCGCAAGCGCGATTGCCGGGGTCGAGACTTCCTTCCTCGCTGCATTGCTCCTCGCTTTATCCCTCCTGCTGACCGCCGAATCGAAGATCGCCAAGACCGATGCGGTGCTGCTCGCGACCATCGTCGGCAGCATGGGTGTGCTGCTCCGGATCTATCTGGCCGAGCCGAAGGAAACGCCACCGCGCCCGCTACCACCGCTGTGGCTCGTATTGGCCGGATGGGTTGCGCTCGGGATCGGCCTACTGGTGAAGGCACCGGTCAATGTGCTCGTCATCGGTGCAACGGTCATCGTCCTGTCGGCATGGGACCGCAGCGGCCGCTGGTTGCTCGACACCAAACCGCTCTACGGCGTTCCCCTGGCCCTGTTGATCTTCCTTCCGTGGCTGATCGCGATCGCGATCATCAGTCATGGTGCCTTCTTCGAAGGCTCGCTCGGCCATGACTTCGCCAACAAAATCTCTGGTGGCGAGGAGACCCATGGTGCGCCACCGGGCTACTACACCCTTGTGGCCAACATTTCGTTCTGGCCGACGACGTTGTTCCTTCTGCCGGGCGTGTTGTTCGCGATCCGCAACAGAGCCGACGACGGCGTCCGTTTCCTGTTGGTGTGGGCCGCCGCGACGTGGGTGATGTTCGAACTCGCGCCGACGAAGCTGCCGCACTACGTGCTGCCGGCCTATCCTGCGCTCGCAATCCTGTCCGCGATGTGGCTCACGAGCCCGACGCCGGAGGTCGAGGATGGTTGGGCCAAAGGCCTTCGCATTATCTCAATCGTGCTTTTCACGCTGGTAGGCTTGGCTTTTGCGGGCTTCATCCTCTATGCGCCGACCAAATTTGGCGATGGCCCGCCGGTCTGGCTCTACGCCGGTAGCGTCGTGATCGTCGTTCTTGTGCTGACCGGTGCCGTCCTCGCGTTCATGGGACGCCGCTCTCAAGCGCTTGCTGTCGCCACTGCAGCCGCTCTTGCCTTCTACTACGCCGCTGGCTTTGGTGCGGTCCCGCATCTGGGGCAGCTGTGGGTAACCGAGACCGCGGCCAATGTCGTTGCCCGTCATGCCAGGCCCGGCGATCCACCAGTGATCGCCTCCGGCTATCAGGAAGCCAGCATGACCTTCCGTCTTGGGACCAAGACGCATCTTGCCGGTGGGGCAGAGGCTGCGAACATTGCGGCCGTGCAAGGCGGCCTCGCGCTGATCGAAGACGGCGAGCGCGATGCCTTCCTCGAAGGCCTCTCCGATCTCAACACGAGCGCGACGCCGATCGATCGCTTCTCCGGCTTCAACTACTCGCGGGGAAGACGGGTGAACATCACCGTCTATCGCGTGAACCCCGCTTATCAGGTCACGTCGCCGCCGCCGGAATAGCGATACCGATTCTTCCATCGGCATCGCTGGCAACGATTTTTCCACCGATATCGCACTTCATGCACAGATAACGACTCGTGCTTCGCGTCTTCGCGTTTTCTTCGCGCGCGAAAGCGCTACGCGCACTAACACTTGAAATGAGTCGTTCATCGAACCATCACGCATAAAGATGGCTTACGACTCGTGGCATTTTTTCTTAACGAATAGCGGTTGTGGGCGAGGGTAATCGCGGGAATAGGGGGTGTATTGACTTGCATGTTTTTCAGTAATGCATTGCGAATACTTACAGCCTTTATTGAAGAGATGAACCAGATTCTCAGTACTCGCTTGCGATTGACTTGACGACCCAGAGAAAGCTTCTAAGTATCGCCACAACCTGTTGTGCCGCTGTGAGAGCCGCTGGGGTTCTCGCGTGTGGCGCGACATTCGGAAGGTGTCATGAGACCCCAATGAGTCTCCAACTGGTGCGGGGGCGCGAAGACAAGCCCCCGTCGCGGACGGCCCGCGCAAACAAGTCGATAACGCTCCAGATTGCCCACCCGACGACCCAGACGAAGCCCGTGGAACCCGCGCGCAAGACCGCGCTGCGTTTCCCGATCGGCCCCGATACCCGCGCCTTCTATAAAGAGTTCTATCCCGGCACCTCGGCCATCGAATGGAACGACTGGCGCTGGCAGATGCGGACCCGAATCCGCAGTCTTCCCGAGCTTTCCCGCATTTTCCGGCTTTCCGAGGATGAACATTCGGCCGTCGCCGCCCATACGGGGCCGCTGCCGGTCGGCATCACACCTTATTATGCGAGCCTGATGAGCCGTACCGACGCCAGCGAGCCGCTGCGCCGGACCCATGTTACGACCAACGCCGAATACACCCGTATGCCCGGCGAGTCGGACGATCCGCTCAGCGAAGACCACGACACCGTGGTCCCGGGTCTCGTCCACCGTTACCCCGACCGCGTCCTCTTCCTGACGACCGGTACCTGTTCGACCTACTGCCGCTACTGCACCCGGGCCCGAGTCGTGGGCAATCCGGGCGGCGAGTATCAGTTCTCGACCAAGCAGTGGGAGAAAGCGCTCGCATATCTCGAAGAGCATACCGAGGTGCGGGACGTCCTGCTGTCAGGCGGCGACCCGCTGACGATCGGCGACGACAAGCTGGATTGGTTGCTCGGACGCCTCCGCGCCATCAAGCACATCGAGTTCCTGCGCATCGGCACCAAGATCCCGATGGTCCTGCCGCAGCGCGTGACCTCCAGCCTGACCCGGGTGCTGAAGAAGCATCATCCGCTCTTCATGAGCATCCACATCACCCACCCGAACGAGTTCACGCTGGAGACGACGGAGAGCCTCAATCGCCTCGCCGATGCCGGCATCCCACTCGGCAGCCAGACCGTGCTGATGAAGGGCATCAACGACGACACCCAGCTGATGGTGAAGCTGATGCAGGGCATGCTGATGCGTCGGGTGAAGCCGTACTACCTCTATCAGGCCGACCCGATCCGCGGCTCGCACCACTTCCGCACCACCGTCGAGAAAGGGCTCGAGATGATCGAGGCTCTGCGCGGCCACACCACCGGCTACGCCACGCCGCAGTTCGTGGTCGATGCGCCGGGCGGCGGTGGTAAAATCCTTGTTGCCCCCGACTGTGTGGTTGGCCGCGATGGCGACGACCTTATCCTCCGCAATTTCGAGGGCGGCATTTATCGCTACCCAGATCCCGGCGGCACGCTCGGCGCGAACAAGCCGAAGATGGCGGCGGAGTGAGACCCATGCGCATAGGCATCTGCTATGACCTGCAGTCCGACTACCTCGCGCAAGGCTATAGCGCGGAAGAGACAGCGGAATTCGACAGCGAAGTCACCATCGACGCGATCTACAGCGCTTTGAAGCTGCAGGGCTGGGAGCCGGTGAAGATCGGCGGCATCAAGAAGCTGAATGAAGCGTTGGTCCGCGGCGAGCGCTGGGACGCCGTGTTCAATTTCTGCGAAGGTATGTACGGCCTGGCGCGCGAAGCGCAGGTGCCGACCCTCCTCGACGCCTACCAGATTCCCTATGTCTTCTCCGATGCGCTGACCATGGCGCTGACCCTCGACAAGGCGATGACCAAGCACGTCCTGCGTAGCCACGGCGTGCCAACGGCGAATTTCACGCTGATCGAGAAGCCTTCGGATATCGCCAAGGTCGATCTGCCGTTCCCGCTGTTCCTGAAACCGGTGGCCGAGGGCTCGGGCAAGGGCGTCAACGCCCGCTCGAAGGTCGAAGACAAGAAGGCACTCTCGGCCGTCGCCCGCGACTTGCTGCGCACATACAACCAGCCGGTCCTGGTCGAAGCCTTCCTGCCGGGGCGTGAGTTCACTGTCGGCATCACCGGCACGGGCGAAGATGCCAAGGTGCTGGGTTCGACAGAGATCGTGCCGCTCGCCGGCTGGGTCGGTGATGGCTATGGCTTCGAGAACAAGAGCACCGGCTGGGAAGAGCGGGTGGAGATCGTTCGCGCCACGCCGCAGCCTGAGGCCAAGCGGGCTGGCGAGGTCGCACTCGCGGCCTGGCGCGCGCTGCGCTGCCGCGATGGTGGCCGCATCGACATCCGCTGCGATGCCGAGGGCAATCCGCACTTCATCGAAGTGAACCCGATCGCCGGCATGCGGCCGGAGCATTCGGACCTTTGTTTCATCGCGAAGTATGAGGGCATCAGCTACAACCAGCTGATCGGCAAGATCATGGCGTCGTTCCTGAAGCGCCATCCGCATCTCGCGCCGCGCCGCCACATCGACCGGATGGTCCAGAAGCGTCAGCCCGTGGTCGCAGCACAACGCCGCCGGGCCGCCGCGTAGTACGAACCGAACGCAATCAGGCGCATGATCTGGTCGGAAGAATCAGATCGTGCATGAAGGACAAATGCGCATTCTCGTCATGCATGCCGATGCGGACTCGTGTGGGCCACCCGAAGAAGACACGCTGCTGACTGCGCGCCAGATCGGCGACGCGCTCCGTACCAAAGGGCACGACGTCACACTCGCGCCGTTCGACACCAATTTCACCGTCTTTAAAGAGACAGTAGCCGGTGTGAACCCGGACATCGTCTTCAACATGGTCGAGCACCATATGGGGCAGGACCGCCTGGCCGCGGTCGCGCCGGCCTATTACGAAAAGATCGGTATCCCCTACACCGGCGCGGGCGTCGCCTCGATCGTCTCAACCGGCGACAAGCCGTTCAGCAAGCAGCTGATGCGCAGCGCGGGCTTGCCGACACCTGATTGGTCGGAGGGGCCGCTCTGGAAAAACCTCGAGCCTGACCAACGGTACATCGTTAAATCTTCGGATGAAGACGCGTCGCTTGGGTTGGATGACGGCGCGGTGCAGAACGGCTCCGGTGTGGTGGCGCGTGCCGAGGACGCTTTCAAACGGTTCGGTGGCGGTCGCTGGTTCGCTGAAGTTTTCGTCGAAGGCCGCGAGTTCAACATCTCGGTGATCGAGGTGCAGGGCGAACTGCGGGTGCTGCCGTTGGCGGAGATCGTGTTCAACGACTGGAATCCGGATAAGCCGCGGATCGTCGGTTACAACGCGAAATGGCGCGAGGAGAGCGAGGAGTTTA
>DATAHD010000307.1:0-9998 GCA_036263395.1 Rhizomicrobium sp.
GATCTTCCTTGGCTGGGTCGCGTTCGCGACCGTCAACGTGATCTTCAAGGACCGCATCATCGCGGCGAAGGACAATCGCTATCAGCAGATGCAGTCGGCGTATGAGAACCGCGTTGCCGATCTGCAGACATCTTATGACGACCTGAACGGCGCACTGGTCTCCGCCGAGGATCGCTTCAAGTCTTCCGCCGACGAGTTGCAGGCGAAGCAGAACACCATCATGCATCTGCTCGGCCATCAGGGCGCGGCACCGACCGTGACGATCGATCCGCAAGCCGCGGGCGGCGACGGCGACGATGACATTCGCAACGGCGAGAACGATGGCGCGAGCGACAGCGTCGATGACGCGCCGCAGGTGGCGGCGCATCCGGCGGGTGGCAACTCCGAGATTTCGATCTCGCCGCGTCCGGTCGAGCCGCAGCCGCGCACTGCGAAGCCGACGCGTGCGAGCTTCCTCGATCTCGGCGTGGTCGGCCGCATCACCGGCGTACTGTTCGGCGATCGCAAGCCGCAGCCGACGCGCGTTGCCCTGCATCACCCTGCCCTGCGCGTGCTGGCGGAGCAGACAGATCGCATCAACCGGATCAGCGCGACCGAAACCAAGTTTCTCGTTGAAGCGGAATCGCAGGTCAGCTCACGCGTGAACGGCATCGAGTCCGTGCTGCGCCGGGCCGGGGTCAATCCGGACTCGCTGGAGCAGCGCGCCGCCGCATCGCAGGCTGTTGGCGGTCCACTTGTTCCGATGCAGAACACCCGCATCGTCGGTATCGCCGATCAGATGTTCCAGACCGCATACCGCAACGCCGCCAGCGAGATCGCACAGCTTAACGGCCTGTTATCCGCGATGAAGCACGTGCCTTTGACGACGCCGGTGCATGGCTCACAGTTCGAGCGCACGAGCGGCTTCGGCGCGCGCGTCGATCCGTTTACCCGCCGCTTCGCCTTCCATCCCGGCATCGACTTCGCCGGACCGTGGGGTGCTTCGGTGGCGGTGACGGCACCGGGCGTCGTCGATTGGGCCGGCGCGCGTGGCGGCTATGGCAATATGGTGGAAGTCGACCATGGGTTCGGGATCAAGACCCGCTACGGCCACCTTTCATCAATTCTTGTCAGTGTCGGGACTAGGGTTGCGAAAGGTTCGATCGTTGGGCGGCTGGGTTCGACCGGCCGCAGCACCGGACCACATGTGCATTACGAGATCTGGTACGACGACGTCGTGAGAAACCCGAGTAAGTTCATCGAGGCTGGCCGCTATGTTCAATAGAAAAGACAACGCCCCCGCGGCGATGCCCTCTTCGGCGTCCGCGCCGCTGACACAGAAGCGCGTCGGCCGTTCGGCGGCCCCGTCGATCATCAGCGCCGATCTGGTCGTGAACGGCTCGCTGTCGTCGACCGGCGACATCCAGATCGACGGCCGCGTCGAAGGCGACGTGCAGAGCGCCGGCCTGGTGATCGGCGACAAGGCGTTCGTGCATGGCGAAATCGCCGCCGAAGACATCACGATCCGCGGCCGCGTGCAGGGTTCGATCCGCGCGCGTAAAGTCCTGCTGTGCTCGACCAGCCATGTCGAAGGCAACATCCTGCACGAAGCATTCGCGGTCGAGACCGGCGCGTTCTTCGAGGGCAACTGCCGTCACCACGACAACCCGCTGGCTTCGGATGCTGGCGCGAGCAAGGGCATGGACTACAGCCGCCCCGCTTCGCCGCCGCCGAGCATCGCGGCCGCCCCGGCTCAGCCGATGGTGAGCCGCCCGGTTGAGGCGCCGCGCCCGGTGACCGCGACGGTCGCACCGCTGAAATCCGGCGCCTGATCCGTCTGCCAATTCTGCTTTGAGAAGCCCCGCCCCTACCAGGCGGGGTTTTCGTTTGTGGGCATTCGCCGGGCGAAGTGCCCCGGCGTGGAACAACCGGGCGGGGTGCACGTTGCAAGCAACGTATTGGCGCGCCCATTTCCCGGAGCAATTCCCCCATGACGTCCACCACCGTTGTCAGCGACGAATCCGTCACCACCGTCATCAGCGAGCCGGAGCCGGTTATCGCCGATCTGCCGTTCAAGCATCGTATCGTCTGGAGCGCGGTGTTTTCTGGCGCACTGGTGGCGACAGCCGTGACGTTCTTCCTGCTGGCGCTCGGCTCCGGCCTCGGGCTCTCGCTGGTGTCGGCGCGCGGCGCGACCGAGCACACGGCGGTGACGTTCCTGACGCTGGGCGCGATCTACTTCTTTGCGGCGCAGGCGTTCGGCTTTGCCGCGGGCGGGCATATCGCCGGGCGGTTGATGGGCCCGGTGCTGGAGAATGCCAAGGAAGAAGAATTCATCGCCGGCTCGCACGGGCTCATCACCTGGGCGCTGGCCGTCGTCGCGACGGCGGCTGTGATCTATCTCGCGGCTATCGCAGGTGGTTCGGCGGCGGTTGGCGGTGCGGTGATGGGCACCTCCGCGCGCTCGCCGATCGCGACACCGGTTGCGACGGGATATTGGGTCGATCGCCTGTTCCGCGCGCCGCCGCAAGCCGCACACGCGGCGCTTGGCTGGAAAAATTACGCGCAGGTCGATGACGGCACGGCGAGCGATGCGACGCCGGTTCCGGACAGCACCGCGACCGCGCCGGCGGGTGGGCAGATGCTGCAGCCGAGCGATACACCGCCGCCGGCCGCCGCCAATCCGGCGCCGGTGCACGGCACAATGATGACGCCGTCGAGCACCGCAGGCGCC
Source organism: Rhizomicrobium sp. (assembly GCA_036263395.1). GTDB lineage: Bacteria > Pseudomonadota > Alphaproteobacteria > Micropepsales > Micropepsaceae > Rhizomicrobium. The sequence continues at coordinate 2,714 of DATAHD010000307.1, forward strand.
GCGCCGGCACCGTTGGATCTCGCGCCGCCGGTGCAACTTGGCTCGCGCAACATCGCGGCCGACAAAGCGGAAGCGGGACGCATCCTGGAAGTCGGCATGGCGGACGGTGCGCTGAATGATATCGATCGCGCACAGCTGGCGCAGCTTGTGGCGATGGACACGGGACAGACCGAAGACGGCGCGATGCGCCGGGTCGAGAACACCGAGAAGCAGATGCATGAGCAGCAGCTGCAGGCGGCGGAGACGGCGCGGAAGATTGCGGCTTACTCCAGCCTGTGGACGGCGCTGGCGCTTCTGTTCGGCTCGGTGGTTGCGGTGATGTCCGCCATCTCGGCACGGTGGGAAGACGATCGCGTGACGTTCGGGCTCTTCAACCGCGCGTAACGCGCGCGATTGGCGTTGCTGCAGACAGGCTTGAGATCAGTCGGTGATAACCGGCTGATCTCATTTTATTTTTCGGAAAATTTGCATTCGAACCTCGCATTCTTGCGAACGCATCGATTTCGTTCCTTCGGGACGGAATCCTGGCGGCGGATGAAGTTGGGTTGTTGAAACCCAGGTTTCGCGCGGTTCTCTCGTTGGTGCGTGACGGATCGACGTTGGCGCTTCTCTCTTTTGAGCAGAAGCTCGCGTTGCCGGGTTCATCGCTGGTAGCGATTACAACGGGCTTATTCGCGGACGATCGGTAAGCACGTTCGAGTGCGGTCCCAGTGGGTCGTGCGCCCCCGCATGAGTCTTCAGACCCCTGATGCGGCGGAAGAGGTAACGGTGCGCGTCAGGGAGAGGCGCGTGGGTTGGTGTGCATGTTCATCTTCAACTCCCAAAACAAACAACACTGTCATCCCCGGCGAGTGCGCGAGCGACAGCTCGCGCGCGAGGTGAAGGGGACCTAGATGAGCCGCTTGTTGCGCTGGTGCAGAATGAAGCTGTGCTTCTTCGGCTGGCAGTAGAGCAGACGGGTTATCCTGGGTCCCCCTCCCTCCCGGCCGCGCTCCGCGCGGCCAGTCGCCGGGGATGACAGTTTTGGGGGTGGGCGGAAAACGGAGAGAGACTTCCCCTCACCTGATTTCGCTGCGCGAAAGCTGTCCTCTCCCGCTGCGCGGGCGAGGTTAAGCGGGGGCATAGCTCTAGAGAATGACTGATTGTAACAACTCAACCGTCACGGTCAAGACAAAACATGAACTTTTTGGACCCTTACCCCTCCAAGAATGTACAGAGAGGGTCCAGATTCGGCGTTCAGAGGCCAAGCGGCTGAACTCGCTACAGAATCAGTCGATGTCCTCGATTTTTTCCTGAGGTTTGCCGCCGATGGCCTGGGCCAGGGCTGCGGCCATGAAGGGGTCGAGGTCGCCATCGAGGACGTCGCTCGGGGTCCGGCTTTCGACGCCGGTGCGGAGGTCTTTGACGAGCTGATACGGCTGCAGGACGTAGGAGCGGATCTGGTGGCCCCAGCCGATGTCGCTCTTCTCGCCGACGAAGGCGCCGGTTTCGGCCTTCTTCTTCTCGAGTTCGATCTCGTAGAGGCGGGAGCGCAGCATGTCCCAGCAGATCGCGCGGTTCTGATGCTGGCTGCGTTCGGTTTGCGACGCGACAGCGATGCCGGTCGGGATGTGCGTGATGCGCACGGCGGATTCGGTTTTGTTGACGTGCTGACCGCCAGCGCCGCTGGCGCGATAGACGTCGATGCGGACGTCCTTCTCCGGAATGTCGAGTTCGATCGTCTGGTCGATCACAGGATAAACCGTGACGGAGGAGAAGCTGGTGTGCCGCCGGGCGTTGGAGTCGAACGGTGAAATGCGCACCAGACGATGCACGCCCGCTTCGCTCTTCAGCCAGCCATAGGCGTTCTTGCCTTTGACGAGCAACGTCGCCGATTTGAGACCGGCCCCCTCGCCTTCGCTTTCTTCGATAAGCTGCAGCTTGTAGCCGTGCCGCTCCGCCCAGCGCGTGTACATGCGGAACAGCATCGAGGCCCAGTCCTGGCTTTCGGTGCCGCCAGCGCCGGCGTGGACTTCGAGATAGGTGTCGTTGCCGTCAGCTTCGCCCGACAGCATGGATTCCAGGCGCAGCGTTTCGGCCTGCTTGCCGAGCGCGACGATGGCGTCTTCGGCATCCTTGATCATCTCGGCGTCGTCTTCGCCTTCGGCCATTTCGAGCAAGCCTTTGGCATCGGCGAGTTCATTTTCGAGATTGCGCACGGACGACAGCGATTCATCAAGGCGCTGACGCTCGCGCATCATCGCCTGTGCTTCCTGCGGCTTGTCCCAGATGGATGCGTCTTCGGCGCGCGCGTTCAGTTCGTCGAGGCGGCGGAGCGAACGATCCCAGTCAAAGATGCCTCCTCAGCAGGGCAACCGCCTGCTCGATGTCGGCAACGCTTCGCTCGATCTCCGGACGCATGAAAACAAACTCCTGTTGGGCGTCGCTATGGCGCTATGCAGCCCGTCTGTAAAGGGCGATCACCAGAGGCGCTGTATCCCGTAGGCATCGAAGGGACGTTCGTTGGAAACAAGCGTCATGTTTTCCAGAAGAGACTGGGCAATTATCATCCGATCGAACGGATCTTTGTGCGCGCCAATCAAAGCGCCGGCAAATTGGCCGTGGCGGAAAGATATTGGAAGACCATAAAAGCCATCGCGCGCAATCTCACCTTCAAGATCGGCCGCCGTCGCAGGATCAACGTCGAGTTTTCCAATCCGGTACTTGGTTGCAATTTCCCAAGCAGTGGCTGCGCTAACAAATACTTCGTTGTTCGAATCCGACATGGCTGCGTGGGCCGGGCGGGACAACGCCGGATCGTCCCGCCACCACCAAATCAGAGCGTGCGTGTCCAGGAGGAGCCGCAACTATTGGCCCCAAGCCTCTAGCTCTTCCTCAGGAAGTGGCTCGAAGAACTCAGGACCGATACTGATCTTGCCCTTTAAACGCCCCGCGACACGCTGCTTCGCGGCAGGCGCGCGAAACGGCACGAGCTTGGCGATGGGTTCCTTGCCGCGCGCGACAACGATCTCTTCGCCGGCTTCGACCTCGGCGAGAAGCTTGGAGAGCTGGGTTTTGGCGGCGTGGATAGTGACGGTCTTCATCAGCGGCAATTAGCTAAGTTAGCTTAGCTAAGTTAGCTAACTTCCGTCTGAAAGTCCACCGGTATCAGTAGAGGCCGCCCGTATCGACTTCGGAGGGGGCGCTGGTGGCGGCGTTTTCGTCGCTCACGCGGCCAGTACCGCCGTTGGGGTCCATGCTGCCGTCAGGCAGATAGACACCCGGCTCGGTGCCGGCCTTGAAGGCTTCCATGATCGACATCGGCGAACTGGGGCTTTCTTCCTTACCGGTCACGCGGTTGACCGAGACGAAGGAGATGCCGGGCGGGACGCGGAACGGTGTCGGCGGCTCGTCGGCCAGCGCATCTTTCATGAAGTCGCGGAAGATCGGCGCGGCGGTGAGAGCGCCCTGCTCGCGAGGGCCCATGGTACGCGGGTTGTCGAAGCCGACATAGACGCCGGCGGCAAGGTCCGGCGAGAAGCCGACGAACCACAGGTCTTTTGCATCGTTGGACGTGCCGGTCTTGCCGGCGAGCGGCTTGCCGACCGTCGAGACGACCTTGCCGGTGCCGAACTGCACGACACCCTGCAGGATCGAGACGATCTGATAGGCGGTGCGCGCGTCCAGAACCTGCTCGCGCGGATCGGCAAGCAATGGCTCCTGCTGGCCCGGTTGCCAGTTCGCAGTGTTGCAGCCCTCGCACTTGCGCGCGTCGTGCCGCCAGATGGTATCGCCGTTGCGATCCTGCACGCGATCGATGAGCGAACCGGTGATCTTCTTGCCGCCGTTAACGAACTCCGCATAGCCCTGCACCACGCGGATGAGTGTGGTCTCGCTCGCCCCGAGTGCGTTGGCGAGATACGGGTCGAGGTGATCGTAGACGCCCATGCGGATCGGATAGGGCACGACGTTCTTCATGCCGAGGCTGTCGGCGAGATGCGCCGTCGCGTTGTTGAGCGAGAGCGTGATGGCGCGACGCAAGGTGATCTGGCCGAGGAATTTGTGGCCGAAGTTTCGCGGCCGCCATACCCCCTGCCCTGCGCCCATGCTGGCTTCGAACGGCGTGTCGTATTCCGGCGAGATCGGCGTGCGGCCATTGTCGAGCGCGGCGGCGTAGACGAACGGCTTGAAGGTCGAGCCCGGCTGACGCATCGCCTGCATCGCGCGATCGAACTGGCTGGAGGCGTAGGAGAAGCCACCGGAGAGGGCGAGCACGCGGCCGGTGTGCGGGTCCATCGCCACGATGGCGCCGTTGACGTTCGGCACCTGACGCAGACCGTAGATCCCGGCCTTATCGGGAAGCTGCTCGGCGTAGATGATGTCGCCGGGCTTATAGACCTGACGCGGCGAGGACGGCTGACCGCCGACCTGCTGACCCTTCAGTGTCGGGCGTGCCCAGGCAATTTCAGAATACGGGATCGTACCCGTGGTGCCATCGGCGAAACCGATGGTGGTGTCGTTGCCATCATAGCTGAGAACGACGGCGATCTTCCACGTGTCGATACCGGACTGGTTCTCCACGCTACCGAGCGTGCTCTTCCAATCGTCCGTGACCGGAATATTGCTGACAGCGCCGCGCCAGCCGTGGCGGCGATCATAACGCACGAGACCGGCGCGCAGCGCGTTCACCGCGTAGTTCTGCAGCCGCGCGTCGAGGGTGGAGCGGACCTGGAGGCCGCCGTCGTAGAGGCCCTTCTCGCCATACTTCGCGTAGAGCTGGCGGCGGACTTCTTCGACGAAGTACTGAGCGTCCTGGGTCTGGATGCCAAGGGCGCGGCGCTTGGCGACGAGCGGTTCGGCCTTCGCGGCCTTCGCTTCGTCTTCGGTGATGTAGCCATTGTCGCGCATCTGGTCGATGACCCAGTTGCGCCGGTCGAGGGCCGCTTCGTGATGGCGTTCGGGATCGTAGTTGCTCGGCGCCTTCGGCAAGGTCGCGAGGAAAGCAGTTTCGGCGATGTCGAGTTCGTCGAGCGACTTGTCGAAATAGTTCAGCGCCGCAGCGGCGACGCCGTAGGAGTTCTGGCCGAGGAAGATTTCGTTGAGATAGAGCTCGAGAATCTTGCCCTTCGAATAGGTCGCGTCGATACGGATCGCGAGGATGGCTTCGCGGATCTTGCGCGAGATGTTCTGATCGCTGGTGAGCAGAAAGTTCTTGGCGACCTGCTGCGTGATGGTCGAGGCGCCTTCGAGGCGGCGGCCCTGGAAGACGTTGTACACGTCCTTGATCGCGGCGCGCATGATGCCCGACGGATCGATACCGGGATGGGTGTAGAAGTTCTTGTCTTCCGCCGAGGTGAACGCCTCGATCACGCGCTTCGGCACGAAGGCGATCGGCACGAAGATGCGGCGCTCACGCGCGTACTCGCCGAGCAGGCTGCCGTCGCCGGCATAGACGCGGGTGGTCACCGGCGGGGTGTAGTTCTGCAGCGCTTCGACGCTGGGTAATCCCTGCATCAGGTAGACGAGGAAGCCGAGCACCACGAGGCCGACGATCGCGGCGAAACCACCGAATCCGAGGCCACCCCACACGAGGAAGCGACGCCAGCCTTTGCGCGGCGGGCGTTGGCCGCCACCAGGCGCGTCGTGCAATTCGGGATGCGGGGACATGTCGTTCATGGGAGTGGGATACTATGCTTTCAGGTGTAAAGCGTCACTGCGACAACACTTGGGCAGGAACCGTTGCGGCGAAGTGACGGTCGACGGCATTCGCAATGGCATTGGCGACGCGGCTGCGCCAGCCCTGGGTCGCCATCTGGGCGGCATCGGCGGGGTTCGACAGGTAACCAAGTTCGATCAGAACAGCCGGAACATCGGGCGCTTTTAGCACCACGAAACCGGCGGACCGGTGCGGCTGGCGCGCGAGGATGTCGGTGGCGTTGCCCAGGCTTGCAACCGCCTTTTCGGCGAAACGTGACGAACGGTTCATGGTGTCGCGCTGGGCAAGGTCGATGAGGATGTGGGAGACCGAATCGTCCTGCCCGGCGAGGTCCACGCCGGCGATGATGTCCGACTGGTTCTCCTTGCGGGCGAGCGCCGCGGCTTCCCGGTCAGAGCCCGACTCCGACAGCGTGTAGATCGAGGCACCGTTGACGGCGGTGTTGGGGTTGGAGTCGGCGTGGATGGAGATGAACAGGTCGGCGTGATAGCCGCGGCCGATGTTCACCCGCTCCCGCAAGGGAATGTAGGTGTCTGTGTCGCGCGTCAGGTGGACGATGTAGCCGCGGGAGGCCAGCGCATCGCGCAAGTGGATCGCCTCGTCCAGAACGACATCTTTCTCCAGCAGGCCGTTGGCGGCGCGGGTGCCGGAGTCGATGCCGCCATGGCCGGCGTCGATGACGACGATCTTGCGCTTGTCCTTTCGGCGATCGACCTGTGTCTGCGGCGCCGGCACGGACGCAAGCCTCTGGGCTGCGAGTTCCCTCGCCCGCAGATCGGCGGGCCAGCCGGCGCGGTCTTCGAACTTGGTCTGCGCGACCGGTACGAGGTCGAGGACGATGCGATAGCCGTAGCCGTTCTGCGGCGGGACGATGGTGGGCGCGCCGACCGTAACCGGCGACGCGAGATCGATCACGAAGCGGGAGTTGCCGGGCCGGAAGAGACCGTAGCGATAGGAGCGGACGGCGCCGGTGCCGGATGGCTGCTGCGCGTTCTGCAGGCGCCAGACAACGGTCGGCATGTCGATGACGACGCGGTTGGGATTGGCCAGGGTGAAGACCCGGATCGCGACGGGATCGGAAAGTTCCACGATGAAGCGGGTGCGTGCCGCCTGCTCATGGATGCGGGCGCCGATGACGAGCGGGACGTTCGATTTGGTTGGCGGGGCGGGCCGCGCCTTGTTGATCAGGTCGCCGATTGGGTCGGATGCGGTGGCCGCCGCAGGCGCAGCCGCGGTCCCGGGGGCAGCAGCTGCGGCCCAGGTCAGCAGACAGAGTGCCAAGATCGATGCGCGGCGCATCCCACCACTTCCGCGTGAGCCCACAAGCTCTGCGCAAACCTTTTACGGATCGTTAACACAGAAAATCGTGGCGCAGGCCGAAAAGAAAAAGCGGGCGATCGCTCGCCCGCTTTGCCCGACTTCGTGGAGCGACCGGCGCTAGAACTGGCCGAAGTCGAGGTCGGCGCGCACGCCGACATAATAGAAGCGGCCGAGCGGTCCGACCGGGTAGCCGTTCTGGCCATATGACGGCTTCTGGTAGAACACGTTGTTCACGCCGACATACGCCTGATACTGCTCATCGAAGGTGTA
>DATAHD010000308.1:0-4481 GCA_036263395.1 Rhizomicrobium sp.
CTCGGCCATGGTGGTTTTGGCGTAGCCGAAATGCGAAAATCGCTTCTTCGCGGCATCGACAATCTGTGTACGGATGGCGTCTTTCTCGGACATTGCGCTTCCTTGAGGCCCCTTATTGTTATGTCACAGGAATATAGGGGCTATTTCTGAATAATCAACAAATCGTTCAATCTTTGCAAGATGTCAGCAGGACCCAAATTGACCAAAAAGAGTGCAAGTCCAGATAGTTATCACCACATCGGCGTCGTGGGTGGCGGTGCCTGGGGTACCGCTTTGGCGGTCGCCGCCTGTCAGGCAGGCCGCCAGGTCACCCTCTGGGCCCGCGAATCCGAGGTGGTCGATTCGATCAATTCCATCCATCAGAACGCAGCTTTCCTGCCCAAAGTTCCCTTACCCGCAGAGCTGAAAGCAACCGGCGAGTTGGCCGAAGTTGCAACCGCCGATGCACTTCTTCTTGTCGTCCCCGCGCAGCATCTGCGCAGTTCGCTCGCGGCGCTGACCACCGTGACCACGCCGCTCGTACTCTGTGCGAAGGGCATCGAACGCGGCACCGGCAAACTGCTGATCGAAGTGCTGCGCGAAACCGTGCCCAAGGCCGAGGCCGGCATGTTGTCCGGCCCCTCCTTCGCGAAAGACGTCGCGATCGGATTGCCAACCGCGGTGACCGTCGCCGCGGAGCGCATGGAAACGGCGCAGCGTCTGCAGCAGGCGCTCGGCAGCACGACGTTCCGCCCGTACGCGAGCGACGACATCACCGGCGTTGCCCTCGGCGGTGCGGCGAAGAACGTCTATGCCATCGGCTGCGGGATCGTTGCCGGCATGAAGCTCGGCGAAAGCGCCCGCGCCGCATTGCTCGCCCGCGCCTTCGCCGAACTCTGCCGCCTTGGCGAAGCGCTGGGCGCCCGCTCCGAAACATTGATGGGCCTCTCCGGCCTCGGCGATCTCGTGCTAACGGCCACCAGTGCCACATCGCGCAACTACGCCTTCGGCCTCGCGGTCGGCAGCGGCACGCCGCGCGCCGAACTGTTCGCACCAGGACGGCCGCTGGCCGAAGGTGTCGAGACCGCACCGGCGCTCGTCGCACGCGGCATCACGCAGAACGTCGAGTTGCCGATCGCACAAACCATCGCGCGCATTCTCGACGGATCGCTCGCATTAGATCAGGCTGTCCCCGCACTGATGGGCCGGCCGCTGACAACCGAATAGATCAACAGGAGGGGTTATGCTTTTTGTGGTGATGGCGAAGGACAAACCGGATTCGCTGGCGTTGCGCATGGCGACGCGCGAGGCGCATTTCGCCTATGCGCAAGAGACCGGCGCCATCCGTCTCGGCGGCCCGTTCCTGGACGCGAAGGGCGATATGGCGGGCAGCCTGATTATCATCGAAGCAGAAGACATAGCTGCCGCGAAAACCTGGCAACAGAATGATCCGTACAACAAGGCGGGTCTGTTTCAATCGGTCGACCTCCAGCCGTGGAAACCGACATTCAATCCCAGCAACGTGAAGTTCTGACCGGCCGATCAGGCCGACAGCAAAGACAAACCTGTATAGCGCTCGAAGATGCCGTCATTGCTGATGAGCGTCAGCCCCTCGAGTTGCGCCTGCGCGATCATCATCCGATCAAACGGATCGCGGTGATGCTGCGGCAACCGTATGGCGGCCATCGCGTGTTCGAGTTCGATCTGAAGCAGCGTGAAGTCGGATTCACGCAAGGCCTCCCGCAACGCCCCAGGCCCGGATGCGATCAGCTTTGCAAATTGCGGCAACTTTCCATTTGCCGCCTTGATGCCCATTTCCCAAAGACCGGCCAGACTTATGAAGATCCGGTTTTCCCCCGCCGTGATGGCTTCGTGCGCTTCTTTGCGGAGCTTGTGCGGCTCCGCTTTGAAGGTGAGGAAGGCGTTGGAGTCGAGGAGGTATCGCCCCATCTGAAATCTTTCCTTGGATCGTTCAGCGCATCCTCGAAATCGCGCAGAATTTCTTCGTCAGCTTCTTTCCAGCGGCGCCACCAATCCGCGGAACCGAAATCTTCCCGTTCTTCGGGCGTCATATACTTCGCCCATTGCCCACCCACACGCCTCTTGGCCGTGCCTTCAGTCCCGCCGTCCGGCCCAACCAGCCGGGCCATGGGCTTGCCATTCTTCGCAATGATGATTTCCTCTCCGTTGGCGGCGTCTTCCACCAATTGGGAGAGCTGGGTCTTCGCCTCGTAAAGGTTGACCTGGCGGCTCATGCGAGGAAGGCTAGCGGCACTTGACCAACTTGGTCAAGGTGCGATTTACCTGGGGTTGTACACGACCCCAAGAACACGAGGGGCGCATGAACTACTGGCTGTTCAAGACCGAGGCCGAGACCTTCTCCTGGGAGATGCAGAAGGAGCGCGGTGCGAAGGGCGAACCGTGGAGCGGCGTGCGCAACTGGTCGGCGGCACGCAACATGAAAGAGATGAAGAAAGGCGACCTCGGCTTCTTCTATCACACGGGCGATGAGAAGCAGATCGTCGGCATCGTCGAGGTGATCGGCGAATACCGCAAAGACCCCACCGATGAGACCGGCAAGTTCGGCCTTGTCGATGTGAAGGCTGTGCGCGATTTCAAAAAGCCGGTGACGCTTGCCGAAGTAAAAGCATCGCCCAAGCTGAAAGACATGGTTCTCTCGAAGGTCGCGCGTCTCTCCGTTCAGCCGGTGACACCGGCGGAATGGAAGATCATCTGCGAGATGGGCGGCGTGAAACCCTGACGGTCGCTTACTGCGGCGGTGGCTGTGCGCCACCAGACGCATCGAGCGAGCCACCGGACGTATCTGCCGGCGGTGCCGCGCTCTGATCGGTCGCACCGCTGCCATCGGCCGGCGCAGCCGAACCATCCGTTGCCGGCGCCTGCTGTGTCGCATCTTCCGCAGGCGCAGCCGGTGTCGGCGCCTCTTCACTGCCCTGGCGATGATAGACGACGGTGCCATCCGCCTTGGTGACTGTCGCAAGGTTGGCGCAGCGCATGTCTTCCATGTTCTTGCACATCAGATCGAGGGTGAGGAGGTAACGCACCCCGCCCTTGTCTTCGGCCGCGCACACATAGCGGCCAGCGGTGCTGGTCGTCGCCGGACCGCCCGCATATTTGAGCGTGTTGGGAACGACACCGAAGTTCTGCGCCGTGCCGATCGCGAGGCGGCAGAGCATGAAGCCCTCTTTCGAGGTCTCGCCGCTGCCGACGACCTGATCCATCTGCGCCTGCACATCGCCCGCATCGACCGAACCGGCATCGGCAACGAGCGCAGCCATCGGGCGGTGCGAATAGCCCCACCAGCCATAGAAGGCGATGGCGAGAACGAAGCCCGCGACGAACACGATCTGCGCCGCCAGCCATTCGGTCTTGAGCTTCTCAAGCGCCGGGCCTTCGGCAGGGACGGAGTAGGAAATCTGTTCGGTCATCGGGCGGTCTCGTCACTCGCTCGCAGGATTAAGTGGCCGGTTTGGTAGCGTTTTTCCCGCCCGCGCGCCAGCGGGTCCGGCCGACGCGGTTAAGCCCCGGCCGGACCTCCAAAAGCGTGGCGAACATCAGATTTTGCGGTCAAACAGCGTGGTGCCGTCCGCCTGGCTGATGGTGCGCAGGACGAAGCAGGCATGGTCGTTCAGGTTGTCGCAGGTCTGCTCGACCACGACGGTGTAGCCAGCACCGGCGCTATCTGTTGCCGCACAGGTAAACTGCTTGTCCTGCGCCGGCTTCGGCTCGGTGGAGGCGAGTGTCGTGCCATTGGGCAGAACGCCATAGCTCTGTGCCCGGGTCAGCGCGCGCTCGCACAGCGACCCCTTCTCGGCGGCGGCGGCAACATTGGCGGCATCCACCAGGCTGTCGGCGCCAGTGTGCGCAACCGTAACCGGCCCGGTCGCGGCCGGCTTCGACGTGTTGTTCATCAGGAAATAGCCGGCGGCACCACCGGCAACCACGAGCGCAACGGCACCCAGAATGGCCCAGCGCATCATCGGGCGCGAAGCGGCGGGGGTTTGATCGGTCATCATACAGTCCTTCCGAATGCCCAGCCCGGCACCTTTGTGCGGTACCACGGCAACGCGGTCAACCGACGGCGCCAAAGCAAAGAAGAAGGACGAAGGCGCGCGCAACGCGGCGGCGCTTACATCGCGCCGCCGCGTCACATCGCGCTATTTCATCGTCGGGATGACGAAGCTCGCGTTCTCGCGCACGCCGCCCTTCGGCCAGCGTGCGGTGACGGTCTTCACCTTCGTATAGAAGCGCACGCCTTCCGGTCCATGCTGATTCACGTCGCCGAACGCGCTGCGCTTCCAGCCGCCGAACGTGTGATAGGCGAGCGGCACCGGGATCGGCACGTTGATGCCGACCATGCCGACCTGCACACGTGATGCGAACTCGCGCGCCGCATCGCCGTCACGCGTGAAGATCGCAACGCCGTTGCCATACTGATGCTTGGTCGGAAGCGAGAGCGCTTCGTCGAAATCCGCGGCGCG
>DATAHD010000309.1:0-2014 GCA_036263395.1 Rhizomicrobium sp.
ATGAGATTGCGGTGAAGGTCGGCAAGCCGGTGTTCAAGGCGGTGGAGCAGAAGGCACGCGGCCATATCGTGAGCGATTGTCCGCTGGCGGCGCAGCATATCTTCTCCCACACCGACACACCGGCGCGGGAGCCGGAGCACCCGATCCAGATTCTCGCGCGTTCTTATGGTCTGGTGACCGATGTCTGAGAGCCAACGCAAAATTCTGGAGAGCGATCTCCTCGCGCCCGCCGACTACGCGGCGAAGCGGGGCGAGCTGCGCAGCGCGTCGATTGCGCGCAAGAAGAACCGGCGCATCGAAGTCGGGCCGTTCGCGACGTTCTATTTCGAGAGCTACGAGTCCATGTGGCTGCAGGTGCAGGAGATGCTGCGCATCGAGAAGGGCGGCGCGGAGCAGATCCCCGGCGAACTCGAAGCGTACAATCCGCTGATCCCGCAGGGACGCGAGCTGATTGCGACCATGATGCTGGAGATCGAGGACGCGCACCGCCGCGACCGCGTGCTCCGCACCTTGGCGGGGATCGAAGAGAAGGTGTTCCTGGAGTTCGCGGGCGAGCGCATTCGCGCGACGCCGACGTCGTATGAGGATCGCACCACGCCGGACGGCAAGACGTCGTCGATCCACTGGGTGCGGTTTACGTTCAGCGATGAACAGGTTGCCAAGTTTCGCCGTAGCGAGGGTTCAGCGGTGCTGGGCATCGACCACGGCAACTACGGCCACATGGCGATGATCGCGCCGGCGGTGCGCGAAGAGCTGGCGCGGGATTTCGCCTGACCTTCACCTCCCCACAAGGGGGAGGTGAACGCGTTGTTCAGATCTTCTCCGGGTACTGCGGCGCGATGTCGACCGGGATGTCTTTCAGGGTTGCGATGATCGTGTTCGCGTTGTCGTCGATGTGTGCATACTTCGCGAAGAACGCGACCGCGCCGGTGTAGTCGCCGTTGCCCTGCAGATGGACGATGTCGGCGACGATGTCGGTGATGCCTTTGGCCATCGCGTCGTCGTTGACGCGGAAGCGTTTGGCTTTCGCATCCCAGGTGAAGGCGCCTTTCGCTTTCAGATAGCCGTATTGCAGCGCGGCGCCGCGGCCATGCGCGTCGGCATCGCCCCAGCGCACGGCGCGGAAGATGCCGGCCATGTAGGTGGCGAAGAGCTGGCTGCGCTCGGCGGCGGGGATCTCGCCCTTCTGCATCATGAACATGACATTGTAGATGCCCATGACATCGGCCTTGGCTTCTTCGAGCTGGCCGCCGATCTCTTTCATCTCGGCATCGACGGTGGTGTTGCGACCGTTCACGACGATGGAGCCCGGTCCGAGGCTGTGCGACAGCTCGTGGAACAGGGTCTCGTAGGTCATATACTTCTTGTTGGTCAGCGCCGCCTGCTCCGGCACCAGTGCGCGATCCGCGATGGGATGCAGGATCGCGTCGTACTTCGCGCCGAGCACGTTGGAGAGGATCACTTTCTTGGCGCCCTTCGCTTCGCGCACCCGCTCGTCGTTCGGCAGGTTGAAGGCAATGGTCTGCGGGCCGGAGAGATTGTCGCCGCCGCCATGCAGCTGCTCCGCCACCGCGATGGGGGAGGCGTTGCCGCGCTTGAAGTTCTTGTAGCGATCCTCCACCGGCAGGTTCGCTTCCATGTCGTGGAGATAGGTTTTGAACTTGGCGAGCGCGTCGCTCTCCGTCGGGTTCTTGAGCGTGACGAACGCTTCGAACGCCGTCTTCTGGCCGAGGAGTTCGTCGGTGTAGGTCTCGTAGGGACCGATGGCGACTTCGATCGGCGTGCCTTCGAGGTCCATCCACGCCATCTCGGACTGGAAGTAGTCGTTGGTGCGGAACGCCTTGGCGCGCAGGGTGAGGAAGTTTTTGAGGCTGGCGTTGGTGGTGATTGCCGCTGCCTGATCGAGCAGCGTGGCCGCCTTCTCGAGTTCCACTTTGTATTCGACGGAGTACGGCACGGCGACGAGCGTGTCGCCCTCGCGGTGGACGACGGTATAGCCGTCGGTCAGCGCCGC
>DATAHD010000310.1:0-13721 GCA_036263395.1 Rhizomicrobium sp.
ATCCTTTGCGGGGGCAGTGAGTTCGGGGAGGCAGGCGGCGAAGTCGGCTTCGTCTTTTTCGCGGCAGTATTTGGCTTTGAAAAGCAGTACGGCTTCGGGGACGAGGAAGGGGATGCCGTCGTCGGATGTGCCGACCATCCATTCGCGCGGCGCGTTGATGCGTTCGTCGCGGCGGCAGACCCATTTGAGCGCGTCGCCGGGTTCGGACATCACGTCCATGCGCCACTTGCCGGCCTCTTCGTCGAGGACCCAGCATTGATGCTTGTCGTCCGGCAGCGGTGCGACGGCGCCGAGACGACGGACTTCACCGTCACCGACGGCGTACAGACGATAGCCGGTGAGATGCGTGCGCATCGCGGGAAGGCTTGTGCGCGGGATCGCGATTTCGAGATCGGCGTGCTCGCGAGTCGTGCGGCCGAGGAACAGGTCGATGGCCCAGCCACCGACCACGCACCACGGCGCATCGACGCCCTTTAAGAGAGCCGACGCCTGTTGCGGCGTCCATGCCTCCCAGGCGTCGAGGCCCGGGCCTTCCCACGTCGGTGTGTCATTCATCCGCGAACGTTCAAGGTCATTCGTTGCCCGCCACGATCCACTACCAGATTCCATTGGCCGCGCGCAGCCGCCAAGGCCGATTGCAGATCGCCGACCGTGTGAATGACCGCGCCGTTCACGCCGCGCACGATATCGCCCGCTGCGAAGCCGTAGCGATCAGCCGGGGTTCCCGGCGTGGTGCCGAGGACGACGACACCTTCATCGCCCGGATCGAGCTGCAGATCCTGCGCAATCGCGGGCGAGATGTTCTGCACCTTGGCACCCGTCAGCGGGTTGCGGCCGGCGATGGTGGCGGTCGTACCGGGGCCGTTGGCCGGCGGTGCGGTGAGCGTGATTGTGACGTCGCGCGTCTGTCCGCCCGATGCGACCTTGATCGTGGGCGTGTCGCCCGGCTTATGGGTCGCGATGCGGTAGTTGAGCGACTGCATGTCATCGACCGCGTTGCCGTCGATCGAGAGCACGACGTCGCCGGACTTCAGGCCGGCTTTCGCAGCCGGGCTGTTCGGGTAGACGGTCTTCAGGATCACGCCATTGGGACGCGACATGCCGATGCTGGCGGCGATGGCGCTCGTCACCGCCTGACCGTCGGCGCCAAACCACGCAAGCTTGAGCGCGGTGCCGCCGGCGGTGCCTTCAACGAAGCGGCGCGCGAGGTTCGCGGGGATCGCGAAGCCGATGCCGATGGAGCCGCCGGAGTTCGAGACGATGGAGGTGTTGATGCCCGCAAGACGACCATCGGTGGTGACGAGAGCGCCGCCGGAGTTGCCGGGATTAATCGCGGCATCCGTCTGGATAAATATCTGCGAGTCCGACGACGCGGTCTGCGTGCGCGCCTGCGCCGAGACGATGCCCATGGTCACGGTCTGACCGACACCGAAGGGATCGCCGATGGCAAGGACGAGATCGCCGATCTGCACGCGATCGCTGTCGGCGAAGGCGATGGTAGGAAGCTTCTCGCCCTTCGTGTCGACGCGCAGGAGTGCGAGATCGAGACGTTGGTCGGCCTGCACGACCTTGGCCTTGAATTCGCGCTTGTCGTTGAGGGCGACGACGATCTCCTGACCGCCGGCGATGACGTGGTTGTTGGTGAGGATCAGGCCGTCGGCGCGCACGATGACGCCGGAGCCGAGCGATTGCTGCACGCGCTGGCGCATTTCCGGCGAGATACCGAAGAAACGCTGGAACATCGGATCGGCGAACATCGGGTTCACCTGCTGCTGCACGACGGCGCGGGCATAGACGTTGACGACCGCCGGCGCGACGCGGCGCACGACCGGTGCGAAGGTGAGCTGCACCTGCCCCATCGACTGCGGGACCGCGCTGGGCATCGCCTTGATCGCGGGTTCGGGCGCGGGCTTGGGGAGTTGCGCGACGGGCTTCGGCGCAGCGGGTTTCGCCGGCTGCGGTTCGGCGAACGCGATGATGGTGCTTGCTGCAATCGTTGCTGCCACGGCACCGGCGATGGAGGTGAGGGCAGCCAGAAAACGCGTCATTACGAGCTCTCCCATAAACACAAAAAAAGGGCGGCCTCTTTTGAGCCGCCCCTTTTCAAACTTATACATCAGGCCCTTTTGGGGCGGCAATCACTCTTCCGTGTCGGCGCCGACGACCGGGCCGGAATCCTGGCCCTTGGCGTCTTCGTCGCGGTCGATGAACTCGATGAAAGCCATCGCGGCATTGTCGCCCTGGCGGAAGCCGGCCTTCAGAACGCGGGTGTAGCCGCCCGGGCGCTTGGCGTAACGCGGGCCGAGCACTTCGAACAGCTTCTTGACCTGCGCTTCGTCGCGGATCGTGCTGAGCGCCTGACGGCGGGCATGCAGATCGTTGCGGCGCGACAGCGTCACAAGCTTCTCCACCACCGGGCGAAGTTCTTTCGCCTTGGGCAGCGTGGTCTTGATCTGCTCGTGCTTGATCAGCGCGGCGGCCATGTTGGCGAACATGGCGGTGCGGTGCGAGCTGGTCTTGCCGAGCTTACGGCCGGAATTTGCGTGACGCATGTCAGTCTACTCTCAGGTTTGAATCAGTACTGGTCTTCGTAACGCTTCGCGAGATCTTCGATGTTCTCCGGCGGCCAGCCCGGCACTTCCATGCCGAGGTGCAGGCCCATTTCCGCGAGAACGGCTTTGATCTCGTTCAGCGACTTGCGACCGAAGTTCGGTGTACGGAGCATTTCCGCTTCCGTCTTCTGAATCAGGTCGCCGATATACACGATGTTGTCGTTCTTCAGGCAGTTCGCCGAACGGACCGACAGCTCGAGCTCGTCCACCTTCTTGAGGAGGACCGGGTTGAACGCGAGATCCGGCTTCGCCTCTTCGGCAACGCGCTCGCGCGGCTCTTCGAAGTTGATGAAGACCTGGAGCTGGTCCTGCAGGATGCGCGCGGCATAGGCCACGGCGTTATCCGGCGTGACAGCGCCGTTGGTTTCGACCTGCATGGTGAGCTTGTCGTAATCGAGAATCTGTCCCTCGCGGGTGTTCTCGACCTTGTAGGAGACCTTCTTCACCGGGCTGAACAGCGAGTCGACCGGGATCATGCCGATCGGCGCGTCTTCCGGGCGGTTGCGCTCGGCCGGGACGTAGCCCTTGCCGGTGGCGACGGTCAGTTCCATGCGGAAATCGACTTTTTCGTCGAGCGTGCAGATGACGAGCTCAGGGTTGAGCACGTCAACGTCGGCGATCTGGCCGATGTCGCCCGCGGTGACTTCACCCGGGCCCTGCTTGCGAAGCGTCAGGCGCTTGGGGCCTTCCGAATGCATGCGCAGCGCGACCTGCTTCACGTTGAGCACGATGTCGGTCACGTCCTCACGTACGCCGGCGATGGAGGAGAACTCATGCAGCACGCCCTCGATCTGAATCGAGGTGATGGCTGCGCCCTGCAGCGAGGAAAGGAGCACGCGGCGCAGCGCGTTGCCGAGCGTCAGGCCAAAGCCCCGCTCCAGCGGTTCGGCCACAAGCGTCGCGGTACGGCCGGGTTCATGGCCCGCTTCCGTCTTCAACTTTTGCGGCTTGATCAGTTCTTGCCAGTTTTTTTGAAACAATTTTTTGTCCTCATCGTTTCCCGGACGTGTCGGACCACGCCCTTTTCGTTCGACGGGTATGCTTATTCCGAAAAGCGTACTCTTTACTTTGGTCGCACAGCCGGATCGCTCGGGCTGATGCTACCCGAATTCTTAGACGCGACGGCGCTTCGGCGGACGGCAGCCGTTGTGCGGGATCGGCGTCACGTCACGGATCGAGGTGACGGTGAGACCGACGGCCTGCAGCGCGCGGAGTGCGGACTCACGGCCCGAACCCGGACCGGACACTTCCACTTCCAGGGTGCGCATGCCGTGATCGACGGCCTTCTTGCCGGCGTCTTCGGCGGCAACCTGAGCCGCATACGGCGTCGACTTGCGCGAGCCCTTGAAGCCCATCATGCCGGCGCTCGACCAGGACACGGCGTTGCCCGCGGTGTCGGTGATCGTGACGATGGTGTTGTTGAAGGTCGCAGCAACGTGCGCAACGCCGACGACGACGTTCTTTTTTTCCTTCTTGCGCGTACGCGCGCCCTTCTTGTCAGCGGCAGCCATATTACTTCGTCACTTTCTTCTTGCCGGCGATCGCCTTGGCCGGGCCTTTGCGCGTGCGCGCGTTGGTGTGCGTGCGCTGACCGCGAACCGGCAGGCTGCGGCGGTGACGGAGGCCGCGGTAGCAGCCGAGGTCCATCAGACGCTTGATGTTCATTGCAACTTCGCGGCGGAGATCGCCTTCGACGAGGTAGTCGCGGTCGATCGCTTCGCGGATCTGGATGATCTCGGACTCGGTCAGGTCGTGCACGCGGCGGTCCGGCGAGATGCCAACCTTCTCGATGATCTCACGGGCCTTGGCGGCGCCGATTCCATGGATGTAGCGGAGGCCGATTTCGACCCGCTTCTGGGTTGGGATATTGACGCCGGCGATACGTGCCACGGTTCGGTCCTTTGGCTATAAGCCTTTGAATTCTTTAGTCGTTTTTCTTACGGTCGATAACCGGCAAAACCGCTGTGCGCCCCGATGGTCGGTGGGGCGAAAAAACGCGAGAATGACCGGAAAAGTATCCGCAAGGGCGCGGAGTATATGAATCCACAACCCTCAGTCAACACCCGTTAATCCCTGAATTTTCAGGGCATTTTCGGGGTCACTGGCGCCCCTGCGGCGGGGCGATTTGATGGACTGATTCTGCCGCCCGGAGCCGCGGATGGCAAGGTGGAACAGACGCGAGCCTAGTTTTGCCGGCAATAATTGGTTGACGCGGCGGCAGCGTGAAGCGTTCTCCGCAAAGCGGCGCACCTCGGGGCAGAACATTCGTCGCCAGTGAGCGCGATAGGCGGAACTCGGCCCGCCTGCCCTCCCCGCACCGCACCGCACCGCACCCGAGCACTGCGGCCGCAGGTTGGACGCCAAACTGAGGCCCATCCGGAGACTACTACGTCGGACTGAAATGCTCCCCGGTCCGCTGCGCGTCGCCAACCTGCAATACAATAATAATACTAAATCTATGGTATAAATATGGAATATTACTCCGTGTACAGAATTTTATTCATTCAGTTCAGGTTCAGGCGCGGAGTGATCTCTTCGTCGATGCGATTATGCATGAGCTTGCGCCCTACATCGTATCAGGCCGCGTAGGGTGAGATCACGATATCATCCGCTTACGGATTAATTCCGTGCGCAACCTGTCACGAAAAAGTCCGTTTCATTTTGACTGATGCAGGCGCGATTTGAACGCGCGTTGATGGAGTAGACATGGACAAAAGATATCTGTTGGCCGGTGCCGCGGTCGTTGCAGTCGGTGCAGCGTTTGGCGGCGGTTATTATCTCAATCGCCCAGCGCCACAGGTTGTTCAACAACCTGCGCCCTCGACGGAGCAGACAGAGACACCTGCACCGGACACCACGGCTGAAGACACTACGCCAGCTCCATCCGAAGCAGCGCCCATCACATCCAATCCCGCCCCCGTCGAAAGACAGGCCGCAGCGCCAAAGCCCACCAAGCCACGCGCGCCGACGACTACGACAACAACGCCGGCACAGCAGAGCGACAACGACGAGCAATATTATGCGGATAACACCCCGCCGCCGCGCTATCGCGACGACGAGCGGATGCGTCCATCGCCGCCACCTCCCCCGCCGCCGATGCCGGATGTTCGCGAGCGCCCTGCGTTCGCGATGCAGATCGCGACGTTCCCGATGCACCACAACGGTGCGGGCACGATTGCTTCACCGGCGACGTGGACGACGCAGACCTCGCTCGGCCGCGGACGCGAAGCCGATCTGACGGTCGCACTGCTGGTGCCGGAGCCGGGGCCGCGCGACGACGCGGGGTTCTGGCGCGAGTGGAGCAACGCGCGCGACATGATGCCGAGGGTGACGCATGGCACGCCGGTGATCGTCGCCGGGCGTGTGTCGGCGGTACTCGCCGTCGATCCGGAGAATTTGAATTTGCGCCAGCCGGCCGCGCTGATCGTCGAGGCACGCAATGGGCGGCAGATTTATCGCTCGCGCGATGTCGCGCCGGCGCGTGGTGCAGCATGGGACTCGCACGGCGCACGATGGACCTTCACACCGGATGCGAACTTCTTCGCGATGCTGGGTGATGGCGCGCGCGTGACCTTGCAGGTTCGCGGGCGCGAGGACGATCTGCGTATCCCATTCGATACGCGGGACTTTGCGCGCAGTGCGCGCGATTTCGAGCGCGACGTCACACGGCGGATGCCGCAGGTTGCAGCGGCGTGGGAGCGGGTGCGTCCCGGTGCGCCGAAGCCGCTCTCGCCGCAAGGCAATGCGGGCAATGGGCCAGCGCCAGTCTCGCCAATTGGCAATCCGAAGCCGGGAAGGCCCGATCGCGATCATGGCGGCCGCGGCAATAACAACGGTGCGCCGGTGCCCCCAGTGACGAACAACCCGCAGTCACCGGCGACCACGCCGCCGGCAACCAATCCGCAGCCGCCGCAAAACGGCAATGGCGCCGGCGATAACAAGCCTGGCGGCAAGCATGGGCATGATCGCGGACAAGGTGGTGCGAATAACAACGGTGGCAATGCGCAAGCGCCAACACAGGGCACGCCACCGGCGGCGCCTGCAACGCCACCGGCGCAGCCCAGCCAGCCGCCGCAATCCAATCCGACGCCGCAGCAACCGGCGGCAAATGCACCCTCGCCTGCCGCGCAGGCGGCACTCAACGGGTATCGTCCGCCCACGGAGGAATGCGGCGACAAGCCGGCTTATGCCGCGAACGATCCAGGCGACTATGCCGGATACAATGCGGCGCAGCTCAAGGCGGCATCGGCCAGCGTGCGCAAAATGGGTCAGTGGGTGAAGTGCCGCGCCACGTGGCTCAACACCTATCAGGCCAGCGTCGATGAGTTGAGCGCGAAGCTGACCAGCGATGGGCAGCCGTCACGCAAGGCGCTGCAGGGATCGGCACAAGGCAAGACGATCCTGGCCGACTTCAATCACGCGAAGGATGCGGTAAAGGCCCAGAAGACCGCGCAGGAAGCGCAGAGCAGCGCGATCAAGAGCGCGGAAGAGAAAGCGGCGCCTGCGGATCAGACGCAGACGACGCCGGCACCAGCCGCGACCGATGACGGCGGCAAGCCAGCGAAGCCGCGCAAGCATCGCAACGCGGATCAGCAGCCGCAAACGCAGCAGCCTTAGAAGGTATCGGGAGCCTCGGCGCGGCTTAGGCCGCGTCGAGGGCTTTCGCGATCGCCTTGGTCACGTCGTCGATCGGCGCCATGCCATCGACGGAGACCACCTTGCCCTGCTTGGCATAGTAGTCGAGCAGCGGGGCGGTGTTCTTGCGATAGACCGCGAGGCGGTTCTTCACCGTCTCCGGGTTGTCGTCGTCGCGCGGCGCCTTGCCGGCGGCCTTCGCCTCGTCGGCACGGTTCTGGGCGCGCTGCAGCAGGATCGCTTCATCGACCTTGAGCTCGACAACCTTGTCGATCTGCTTGCCGCGCTTGGCGAGCATGGCATCGAGCGCTTCGGCTTGCGGGATGGTGCGCGGGAAGCCGTCGAACACGGCACCCTTGGTGCAATCCGGCTGGTCGTAGCGATCGCCGATGATGCCGATGACGATGTCGTCGGATACAAGATCGCCCTTGGCGAGAATGCTTTCGACCTTCTGACCGAGTTCGGTTTTGGCCGCGATGGCGGCGCGAAGCATGTCACCCGTCGAGAGCTGCGGCAGGCCGCGGGACTCAACGAGGATTTTCGCCTGGGTGCCCTTACCGGCGCCAGGCGGTCCAAAGATTACGAGATTCAACGGCGGCTTCCCCTGAGCTTGGCCCGCTTGATGAGGCCTTCGTACTGCTGTGCGATCAAATGGCTTTGGATCTGGGCGACCGTGTCCATCGTCACGCTGACGATGATGAGGATGGACGTGCCGCCCATCGCAAGCTGGATCGCTTCTTCACGCAGGAATTCGGGAATGAGGCAGACGAAGGCGAGATAGATCGCGCCCACGACCGTCGTGCGCGTCAGCACGTAGTCGATGTATTCGGCCGTCTTCTTGCCGGGGCGAATGCCCGGGATGAAGCCGCCGTACTTCTTGAGGTTCTCCGCCGTCTCTTCCGGGTTGAAGACGATCGAGGTGTAGAAAAACGCGAAGAAGATCGTCATCGCGCCGTAGAGAATGAGATAGAGCGGCTGGCCCGGGCCGATATAGGCGACCATGGTCTGCAGCCACTCGGGAATGTTCTGGGCGTTGAAGCTGGCGATCGTCACCGGGAACAGCAGGATCGACGATGCGAAGATCGGCGGGATAACGCCGGCGACGTTGAGCTTCAGCGGCAGATGCGAGGCCTCGCCGCCGAACATGCGGTTGCCGACCTGGCGCTTGGGATACTGAACGAGGAGGCGGCGCTGAGCGCGCTCCATGAACACGATCAGCATGACGAGGCCGACGGCGCCGACCATCAGGAAGATCAGCAGCAGCGGACCGATGGAGCCGGTGCGGGCGGATTCGAACACCTGGGCGATCGTCTGCGGGAAGCGGGCGACGATGCCGGCGAAGATGATCAGCGAGATGCCGTTGCCGACGCCGCGCGAGGTGATCTGCTCACCGATCCACATCAGCAGGATGGTGCCGCCGGTCAGCGTGATGATCGCGGTGAAGAGGAAGAACGGGCCGGGATCGATCACCACGCCAGGCTGCGACTGAAGACCGATGGCAATGCCGAACGCCTGCACCGCGGCGAGCGCGACCGTGCCGTAGCGGGTGTACTGGTTGAGGGTCTTGCGGCCCGCCTCGCCTTCCTTCTTCAGAGCTTCGAGGTCCGGGAAGACCGTCGTCATCAGCTGAATGATAATCGAGGCGGAGATGTACGGCATGATGCCGAGGGCGAAGATCGCCATGCGGCTGGCGGCCCCGCCGGTCAGGACGTTGAAGATGTCCAGAAGCCCACCGGCGTTCTGCATCATCTTGCCGAATGCCTGCGGATCGACCCCGGGGAGCGGGATGTAGGTGCCGAGGCGGGCGATGATGAGTGCGCCGAGCGTAAAGAAGATGCGCTGACGGAGCTCGGTCGCCTTGCCGAGGTTGTTGAAACTGAAATTGGCGGCCAGCTGTTCAGCGGCTGAGGGCATATCCTACTCCCGGCGGGCTGGCCCTAACGTGGGGGCCAGCCTCTGGAACGACAATACTACCGCGGAAATTCCGGACGCCCTTGCGGCTTACTGACCGCGGCGAGCGGCCTGCTTTTCCGCCGATTCGGCGCGGCGCTTCTGGCGCTTGCCCGGCTCACCCTTCTTGTTCTTCCAGACCTTCTTCACATAGGTCGTGGTCAGGGTGCCGCCGGCCTTCTCCACCGCCTCGCGCGCGCCCTTGCTGGCGCCGGCGACTTCGATGTCGATCTTGGCCTTGAGCTCGCCGTTGCCAAGGAGACGGACGCCGTCACGGCTGTCATGGGCCAGACCGGCCTTGCGCAGCACGTCCTCGGTGATCTTCGAACCGGCATCGAGCTTCTTGTTGTCGATCGCCTTCTGCAGACGGTCGAGGTTCACATGGCTGAAGTCGGTGCCGAAGATGTTGCGGAAGCCGCGCTTGGGCATACGCATGTAGAGCGGCATCTGGCCGCCTTCGAAGCCGTACACCGCATTACCGGTACGCGCCTTCGCACCCTTCACACCACGGCCGGACGTCTTGCCCAGGCCGGAGGACGAACCGCGGCCGACTTTGGTCTTGCGCTTGTGCGCGCCAGCGTTGTTGCGGATTTCGTTGAGCTTCATCGTAACCTCTGTCATGGCCGGATCGCGTTGCCGCGTCCGCCATCCACTTACTTCTTCTCTTCAACAACCTCGACGAGGTGCTGCACGGCGCGGATCATTCCGCGCACGGACGGCGTATCCTCGAGGGTACGGGTGCGGTGCATCTTGCCGAGGCCGAGGCCCTTGAGCGTCGCCATCTGGATCGCGGGACGGCGTGCAGGGCTGCGCACCTGCTTCACCGTAACCGTCTTGCCTGTCTTCTCAGCCATGACTCAGTTTCCTTAGGCAGAGGCCTGCTCGCCCTTTTGACCTTCGCGGCGCGAGATGATCTCGGCGACGCTGCGGCCACGGCGATTGGCGACCATGCGCGGCGACTGCTGGTTTTCCAGCGCGTCGAACACGGCACGCACCATGTTGTAGGGGTTGGAGGTGCCGAGCGACTTCGCGACGACATCGCCGACGCCAAGCGCTTCGAACACCGCGCGCGCCGGACCGCCGGCGATCACGCCCGTACCGGCCGGAGCCGGACGCACGATGACCTTGCCCGCGCCGTGATGACCGCGCACTTCGTGATGGATCGTGCGACCGTCCTTGAGCGGAACGCGGATCAGCGACTTCTTGGCTTCTTCGGTCGCCTTGCGGATCGCTTCCGGCACTTCGCGCGCCTTGCCGTGACCGAAGCCGACGCGGCCTTTCTGATCGCCGACGACGACGAGAGCAGCAAAGCCGAAACGACGGCCGCCCTTCACAACCTTCGCAACGCGATTGATGTGAACCAGCTTGTCGATGAACTCGTTATCGCGCTCTTCACGACGCTCCGGACGCTCGCGGCGACCGCGGCGTTCGCGGCCACCGCCGCCTTCACCCGTATTTTCGTCACGTGCCATGCTTAGAACTCCAAGCCGCCCTCACGGGCAGCGTCTGCGAGCGCTTTGACACGCCCGTGATAGATGTAACCGCCGCGGTCGAACACGACCTGCTTCACGCCCTTGGCAACCGCACGTTCGGCGATCTTCGCGCCAACGGCCTTCGCCGCTTCGACGTTGTAGGACTTGTCGGACTTGCCTTCCTTCTCGTTCGAGGAGGCGGCGGCAAGCGTGACGGCCTGACCGTCGTCGATGACCTGCGCGTAGATGTGCTTGCCCGAGCGGAACACCGTGAGCCGCGGACGGCCGGTCGATGTCGACTGCAGACGGAAGCGATTGCGCGACTGACGCTTCTTGAACAGAGGGGTCGTCATTTCTTCTTGCCTTCCTTGCGGCGGACATACTCGCCCTCGTACCGCACGCCCTTGCCCTTATAGGGCTCCGGCGGACGCCAGGAGCGGATTTCGGCGGCGACCTGGCCGACGAGCTGCTTGTCCATGCCCGCGACGGTGAGAAGCGTCGGCTTCTCCGCCGTGATCGTGATGCCTTCCGGGATCGGATACGGGACGTCGTGGCTGAAACCGAGCTGCAGGTTCAGGGTCTTGCCCTGCACCGCGGCGCGATAACCGACGCCCTGGATCTCCAGCTTCTGCGTGAAGCCCGTGGTGACGCCGACCACGAGGTTGTTCACCAGCGTGCGGGAGAGACCCCACATCTGCGCGGCGCGTTCCATTTCCTTGCGCGGGCTGATGGCGATGGCGCCATCTTCCAGCTTGGCCTCGACTTCCGGAACGAGCTTCACAGAAAGCTCGCCCTTGGGGCCTTTCACTTTGACGGTCTGACCGTCGACCGATGCCGTCACGCCCTTGGGCAGCGGCACCGCTTTTTTTCCAATTCGCGACATCGCCTATTCCTCAGAATACGTGGCAGAGAACTTCGCCGCCGACGTTGTTCTCGCGTGCATGCGCATCGGTCATCACGCCCTTCGGCGTCGAGACGATGGAGATGCCGAGACCCTGACGGTGGGGCTGCAGTTCCTTGGCGCCGGCATAGACGCGGCGGCCGGGCGTCGAAACGCGCTTCAGCTCGCGAATGACCGGACGGCCTTCGTGATATTTGAGTTCGATCTCGAGCTCGCGGCGGCCGGTCTTTTCAAACTCGGTTTCCGAGTAGCCGCGGATGAAGCCTTCATCCTTGAGCACATCGAGCACGCGGATGCGCAGACGCGAGTTCGGGGACTTGATTGTCGCCATACCGCGGAGCTGACCGTTGCGGATGCGCGCCAGGAGATCGCCAATGGGATCCGTGATCGCCATATCCTCTATTCCTTCCTTACCAGCTTGCCTTCGTCATACCCGGGATCTGGCCGAAGTTCGCCAGATCGCGCAGAGCAATGCGCGACAGTTTCAGTTTGCGGTAGTAGCCCTTCGGACGGCCGGAGAGTTCGCAGCGATGATGGATGCGAACCTTCGACGAGTTGCGCGGCAGCTTGGCGAGTTTGAGGCGGGCCTCGAAACGCTCCTCCGGCGACACCTTCTCATCGTCGGCCGTCGCCTTCAGGGCAGCGCGCTTGGCCGCGTACTGGGCGACCATCTTCTCGCGCTTCGCGTTGCGGTTGATTTGGCTAGTCTTTGCCATTTCGTCCTCAGTTCGTGAACGGGAACTGGAAGCCCTGCAGAAGCGCCTTGGCTTCTTCGTCGGTCTTCGCAGAAGTGTTGATGATGATGTCCATGCCCCAGGTGGTTTCCGTCTTGTCGTAGTCGATTTCGACGAAAATCATGTGCTCCTTCAGACCCATGGCGTAGTTGCCACGGCCGTCAAAGCTCTTGCCGTTGAGACCGCGGAAGTCGCGAACGCGCGGGAGGGCGACCGTCACGAGACGATCGAGGAATTCGTACATGCGATCCTTGCGGAGCGTGACCTTCGTGCCGATGGCCAGGTTCTCGCGGATCTTGAACTGCGCGATGGCCTTCTTGGCGCGGGTCAGCACGGCCTTCTGACCGGCGATGGCCGTCAGGTCGTTCTGCGCCGACTGGATCTTCTTGGAGTCGGAAGCGGCTTCACCAGCACCGATGTTCAGCACGATCTTGTTGATGCGCGGAACCTGCATGATGTTCTTGTAGCCGAACTTCTTCATCAGCTCCTGGCGGATCTCGTCGTTGTAGCGCTTCTTGAAGCGCGGAACGTAGTTCGGATCCGTTTCGGTGGCGCCGATGGCCTTCACCGAGCCCGCGGATTTCTCCTCGCGCTTCTTCGGTTCTTTTTTCGCCTTCGGGGCGTCCTGACCTGCTTCAGACATCGATGACCTCACCGGACTTCTTGGCGAAACGGACGCGGCGTCCGTCGCCCAGCACCTTCCAGCCGACCTTCGTCGCTTCGTTCGACTTCGGATCGACGTGGGCGAGGTTCGACAGATGAACCGGCGCTTCCTTCGACACGATGCCGCCCTGAAGCGTCTGCGTCTGACGCTGATGGCGCTTGACCATGTTCACACCCGTGACGAGGGCGCGGTTTTCCTTCGGGAAAACCTTCAGCACGTCGCCACGCTTACCTTTGTCGCGGCCCGTCGTGATGATCACGCGGTCGCCTTTTTTAATCTTGGCCGGCATTACAGCACCTCCGGCGCGAGCGAGACGATCTTCATCTGGTTCTTCGCGCGCAGTTCGCGGGTCACCGGTCCGAAGATGCGCGTGCCGATCGGCTCACCCTGCGCATTGACCAACACCGCGGCGTTGTTATCGAAACGGATGAGGCTGCCGTCCGGACGACGAACGCCCTTGGCGGTGCGAACGACGACGGCCTTGAGGACCTCGCCCTTCTTCACGCGGCCGCGCGGGATGGCTTCCTTCACCGACACGACAATGGTGTCGCCGACATCGGCGTATTTGCGCTTCGAACCGCCGAGCACCTTGATGCACATGACTCGGCGCGCGCCGGAATTGTCGGCCACGTCGAGCTCGGTGGTCATCTGGATCATGGGTTACGCCTTTCCTTCAGCTTCGCCCGCGGCGATGACTTCCCAGCGCTTCAGCTTGGAAACCGGCTTGCACTCGCGGATGCGCACAATGTCGCC
>DATAHD010000311.1:0-6845 GCA_036263395.1 Rhizomicrobium sp.
AGGAAACGCTGGGTCAGGCGGAAAGCTACGCTCGCGACATAAAATATCAAAGCCACGATTTCCGCCCTTTACGAGCGGCCCTCGCAGACGGTCAACATGCACCGAATGCACAATAGAAAAGCATCAAAATCTCTACGAGTAGCGACAGAGTATGTTGCCCCTCTGAGCAAGAAAGTATTTTTACTGTCTGCGCAGCGGGAGGTATGCCCTTGGCCACATTGAATCCGGTAGTCAAAAAAGCAATTCGCGACGCTTTGGTGGCCCACGCAAGAAGTGGAACCTTCCCATTCTACGGAGAACTTGGGCAGCCGCTCGGCCTCCCTCCGCGTTGGAAGCTATGGAAAGAGTACCTGGACTCGATCAGCGACGACGAAAAAAAGCAGAGGTTGCCCGACGTGACATGGATAGTGCGGAGCACAGCTGCTCGTGGACTGCCAGGGCAAATGGATAAGAAGCGAGTAGTTCGCCCCACCCCGGCGGATTGGGATCGCGCGGCCGATATGGCTCAACACGTCATCGACCATTATTGTCCCACCGCAAAGAACGTGTTTCGTCGTTAAGCTAGAGATCCACCTCA
Organism: Rhizomicrobium sp.; assembly: GCA_036263395.1. Classification (GTDB taxonomy): domain Bacteria; phylum Pseudomonadota; class Alphaproteobacteria; order Micropepsales; family Micropepsaceae; genus Rhizomicrobium. Next base: position 578 of record DATAHD010000311.1, read on the forward strand.
ACGGAAAGCCCATGGATACCGCCCGCCTCAAAACTTTCGTCAACGGCATGTGGGACGACAGTGTCGTTCCGACCATCACCGACTATATCGCCATCCCGAACAAATCGCCGGCGTTCGATCCCGAGTGGGAAGCGCATGGGCATATGGACAAGGCGGTGGCGCTGTTCGAAGCATGGGCGAAGGAGAAAATCGCAGCGCTTCCCGGTGCGACCATCGAAGTGGTGCGGCTGCCAAAGCGCACGCCGGTCATCTACATCGACATTCCGGGCGACAAGGACGACACGATCCTGATGTACGGCCACCTCGACAAGCAGCCGGAGATGACCGGCTGGTTCGAGGGCTTTGGGCCGTGGCAGCCGAAGCGCGATGGCGACAAGCTCTATGGCCGCGGCAGCGCCGATGACGGCTACGCGATGTTCGGCGCGCTGACCGCGCTGCTGGCGCTCGCCGATCAGAAGGTGAAGCGGGCGCGCTGCGTCGTCCTGATCGAGGCGTGCGAGGAGTCCGGCTCCTACGACCTGCCGCACTACATCGATCATCTGGCGGACAGGCTGGGCAAGCCGTCGCTGGTGATCTGCCTCGACTCCGGTTGCGGCAATTACGATCAGCTGTGGTTGACGACGAGCCTGCGCGGCATCGCGATGGGCGTGCTGACCGTGCGCGTGCTGACCGAAGGCGTGCATTCGGGCGATGCGTCTGGCCTCGTGCCGTCGTCGTTCCGCATCCTGCGCTCGCTGATCAGCCGCGTGGAAGATGAGGCGACCGGCGAGATCAAGCTGCAGGAGCTTTACACCCAGGTGCCGCCACAGCGCATCGAGCAGGCGAAGGCGGCTGCGAAGGTGTTGGGCGATGCGGTGTACTCGAAGATGCCATTCGCCGGCGGCACCAAGCCGATGAACGACGATCTGACCCAGCTCGTGCTCAACCGCACCTGGCGCCCGGCCCTCGCGGTGACGGGATGGGACGGTTACCCGCAGCCGCAGAATGCCGGCAACGTGCTGCTGCCGTTCTCCAGCGCGAAACTCTCCTTCCGCCTGCCGCCGCAGGTCGATGCCGCAAAGGCGACGGCCGCGATCAAGAAGACGTTCGAAGAGAACGCACCGTATGGCGCGGTGGTCGAGTTCGACGCCGAAGAAGGCCAGGGCGGCTGGAATGCGCCGCAGCTTTCACCGTGGCTGGAGAAGAGTGTTGAGAAAGCCAGCGAGATCGCGTTCGGCAAACCCGCCGCTTATATGGGCGAAGGCGGCACGATCCCGTTCATGGGCATGCTGGGCGAAAAGTTCCCCGAGACACAGTTCGTGATCACCGGCGTGCTGGGCCCGCAGTCGAATGCGCACGGCCCGAACGAGTTCCTGCACATTCCGACGGGCAAAGCCGTGACGGTCGCGATCGCGCAGATCGTCAGCGATCATTTCGAGCGGACGTAGAACCTCCCCTCCACTTGGTGGAGGGGCCGATCTATCGCGCAGCGATGGATCGGGGGAGGATCGCGCCGCGGAGTCTCGTTTTCCAACGATCCTCCCCCGCGCTGCTTTGCATCGCGCCCCCTCCACCAAGTGGAGGGGGAATTTTGCATCAATCCCCACTCGCCTTCGGATCGCCGCCTTTGCGGCCTTCGTGGAGCCACGCGTTCAGGCCCGGTGATACCTCCTGCGCGGCGCGGCCCTGGTACATCGCGATGTCGTCCGGCGTCAGCACGCCTTTCCAGCGGTCGTTGGTGCCTTTGTTGATGAACGTCTTATGGCCACCCTTGAACGCCATCTCGATACCCGGCAGCAGCGACGCGCCATCGTTCTTCATCTTGTCGAACGTCGCGGCATCCGCCATCTCCGACAGCAGCGCATCCGGCGTGTCGATTCCGAGGAATGCCCCGATGCGCCGCATCTCGCCCTTCAGATCTGTTTTCAGATCGTTGTAGTGCACCAGCAGCAGGTTCTCGCGGCCGCGCTCGCTCCAGTAGCTGCGTTCGATATCGAAGAAGTCGTCCGCCGCCGGGGCGCCGTCGCGTTTGTGGTTCGCCATCCACGACAGGAAGAACTCCCGCGGATTTTCGATCGTCTCCGGAATTTCGCCATCGCCGCCATCCGATTTGTCGATGGCCGCGATATTGGCAATCGCGCCCGGCGTGAAATTCAAGAAGTGATTGTGGAACGAGAAGCAGGCATCGAGACCGCCGCGCGCGGTGTGGATGTACTTCACCTCGTCATAGATCGGCAGTGCATCGAACGGCAGGTGCGATTTCATCGCCCGGCGGTGCGTCTGTGCTTCCAGCATCGGGATCATCGCGTCGATCGGAATCTGGAAGCGGCAGTCGACCCACGGATGCGTCGTCATGATCGGCACCGGTGCTGTCGACTGGAAGATCAACATCGAGACGATGCGCTGCGTCCACGTCGTGCCAACCTTCGGCGCGGTGGCGACGATCACATCGCCGGACCGCGGTGTGTAGCGGTCCCAATGGTGGCTGTCGTGAACCTTATCCTTCACCGTCCGCTGTGCGGCGCGTACAAGCATCGGAAATCTCCCCTTCGATCCGGCATAGATAATCCGGTGGCGAGAAAAGCCAAGCACGGGGTGTGATCCTGACACCTCCTGCCATGCTCCCGCCGCAGGACATTCATGTCCGAAAACGGCCAGCGCCGCCGCCGGATCGGCCTATATTCGTGGGCATGGATATTCCCAGCGACGACATCTGCTACCGCGCCTTCCGCGCCCACGACACCCGCTTCGACGGGCGCGTGTTCGTCGGCGTGACATCGACCGGCATCTACTGCCGCCCGGTCTGCCCGGCCAATCCACCGAAGCGCGAGAACTGCAAATTCTATCCGAGCGCGGCCGCGGCGCAGGAGGCGGGATTCCGCCCGTGCCTGCGCTGCCGGCCGGAGATTTCGCCCGATGTCGCGGCGTGGCGCGGCACGTCCAACACCGTATCCCGCGCGCTGGCGATGATCGCACGCGGTGCCCTCGATGCCGATGGCGCGAATGTGTCGGACTTTGCCGACCGGCTTGGCGTCGGCGAGCGGCAGCTGCGCCGGCTGTTCGAGCAGCATCTCGGCGCCTCGCCGATCCAGGTGGCGCAGACAAGGCGTATTCTTTTCGCCAAGCAGCTGATCCAGGACACGCAGCTGCCGATGACGGAGATCGCGTCCGCGTCGGGCTTCGGTTCGATCCGCCGGTTCAACGATGCGTTCCAGCGTCTGTTCCGCCGCACACCGACGGAACTGCGCAAACCGAAGAGCCGCAATCTTGCGCCGGTGACATCGTCGGTGACGCTGCGCCTCGGCTATCGCCCGCCTTATGACTGGGACGCGATGATCGCGTTCCTCGAAGGGCACATGGTGCCGGGTGTCGAGGCGGTATGGGACAAGCGCTATGCCCGCACGATCGAGATCAATGGCCAGATCGGCAGTGTCGAAGTCGCGCCAGGCAAGAACTATCTCGAGGCGACGATCCGCTTTCCCGATCTGAAGGCGCTGCTGTCCATCGTGGCGCGGCTGCGCCGACTGTTCGATCTCGACGCCGATGTCGATGCCATCGGCGCGCATCTCTCCGCTGATCCCGGCCTTGCGCCGCTGGTGAAGCGCCGCCCCGGTCTGCGCGCGCCGGGTGGTTGGGATGGGTTCGAATTTGCGGTGCGCTCTGTGCTCGGTCAGCAGGTGACGGTGAAGGCGGCGTGCAAGTTTGCGGGCCAGCTGGTTGAGGCAGCGGGCAAGCGCGTGACGCCAGCGCAAACCGGCAATGAGCGGCTGACGCATGTTTTCCCGACACCGGCGGAGATGGCAGCGAGCGACCTTCTCACCGTCGGGCTCACCGGCCAACGGCGCAAGACGCTGCACAATCTCGCCGCCGCCGCGATGGCCGATCCCTCGCTATTCGATCTGGATCAGGTGCAGGCAAATGTGATGTCGCGCTTGCTCGACCTCCCGGGCTTCGGCGAATGGACGGCGCAGTATTGGGCGCTGCGCGCAGGCCGCGATGCGGATGCATTTCCCGCGGCCGATGTTGCGCTGTTGCGCAGCCCCGCGGTGGCGGAGAAGGACAACGCGCCACCGACGCCGAAAGCACTGCTGGAGCGTGCCGAATCGTGGCGGCCATGGCGCGCCTATGCGGCGCAGCATCTGTGGACCGCGGATGGCGATCCGAAGGTTGCCAATGTCTGAGGCGACCGAGTTCTTTATCGACGAACTGGCGACGCCGCTCGGCCCGCTGCAGATCATCAGCGACGTCAAAGGCGCGATCCGTCTCGTCGGTTGGCATGAGGGTGAGGCGCGTTATCACGGCACGTTGCGCCGCTGGCATGGCGACATCGTGCTGACGAAAAAGAAGAACGCGTTCGGGCATACGAAAGCGATGCGCGACTACTTCGCGGGCGACATCGGCATTCTCGACACCCTGCCCGTCGCATCGGAAGGCACCGACTTTCAAAAGAAGGTGTGGCAGACGCTGCGCAAGATTCCCGGCGGGCAGACCTGGAGCTATGGCCAGATGGCGCAGCATCTCGGCCAGCCGAGCGCGACGCGCGCTGTCGGTCTTGCCAACGGCTCCAACCCCATCGGCATCGTGGTGCCGTGTCATCGCGTGATCGGCGCCAACGGCACGCTCACCGGTTATGGCGGCGGCCTGCCGCGCAAGAAATGGCTGCTCGCCCACGAAGCGAAGCACGCCCCCATCGGCCTCTTTGGAAAAGCAGCATCATGAGCAAATACGAAACCTTCGCCCGACTGCACGACGATTTCCTCATCCTCCCCAACGCCTGGGACGCCGGCAGTGCGCGGCTGATGCAGCACGCGGGCGCCAAAGCCATTGCGACGTCGAGCGCCGCCGTGGCGTGGACGCACGGCTATGCCGACGGCGAAGCGATGCCGCCGGCCCTCGCGCTGCAGACGGTGCGCGCGATTGTGGACGCGACCGATCTTCCCGTTAGCGCGGACATTGAAGCAGGCTATGCCGCCGATGCGAACGCGGCCGCTGCGCGGGCGTTGGAAGTGCTGGATGCGGGCGCCGTCGGCATCAACATCGAAGACGGTACCGGCGCGCCGGATCTGCTCGCCGCCAAGATCGAAGCAATCCAGAACGCCGCGCGCAGCAAAGGCACACAGATCTGGATCAACGCCCGCGTCGATGTGTTCCTGAAGGGCATCATGAAGGGCGAAGAGGGCCTCAAGGAAAGCATCCGCCGCGGCCAGCTTTATGCCAGCGCCGGTGCGAACAGCATCTTCGTGCCCGCCGTGGTCGACGCCGCGTCGCTGAAAGAGCTCACGGGCAACATCAGACTGCCGCTCAACGTCCTCGCATGGGGCGGCCTGCCGGATGCGGCGACGCTGAAATCGCTGGGCGTGAAACGCCTGAGTGCCGGCAGCGGGATTGCGCTACGAACCAACGACCTCGCGCATTCGTTGGCGCAGGCGTTTTTGGCGGATGGCAAGTCGGAGCACATGGCGGGAGCGACGCTCACCAACCCGGCGCTCAACGGGATCATGCGGAAGTAAGAATTCCCTCTCCAAGCTTGCTTGGAGAGGGCTGAGCGAAGCGAAGGGAGAGGGCTTACGCGACAACGTCGCGTTTGTTTGACCGCACCGCACGATCCCAAACGCTTGGGATAAAAGCGCTTACGCGCTCTGGCCCGCCCCCGTCGCTTCGCTCCGCCCCCTCCGAGCTTCGCTCGGTGGGGGAAAGCTAAATCCCCCCATCAATATTGATCTTCTGCCCGTTCGCATATGGGTTCGCGTCCGACACCAGCCACACCACGGCGGCGGCCACGTCTTCCGGCACCGACACCCGCCCGAACGGCGATGTCGCGTCCAGCTTGGTAATGTCGCCGCCGGTACGCGCTTTCGTCAGGCGCTTGCCCATCTCCGTCACCGTGAGGCTCGGCGCCACGATGTTGGTGCGGATGCCGTTGGCGCGCTCTTCTTTTGCGAGCGTGAGCGCCAGCGCTTCCATCGCCGCCTTGCCCATGTTGTAGGGCGCGCCGTTCGGGCCCATGCCTTTCGTCGCGACGGACGAGATCATGATGATGTCGCCACGCTTTTCCTTGCGCATATGCGGCAGCACCAGCTTGCTCAGGTAATGCGGCGCGAAGGCATGGACGCGCACGACGCGCTCCATCTCCAAGGGATCGGTGTCGGCGACCGACTGGCCGCGGCTGGCGATGCCGGCGTTGTTGACCAGAATCCCGATGGAGCCGAAATCGGCGATCACATCGGCGACCATCCTGGCATCTTCCTCGATGTTCTCCACCGACGCGGAATAGGCCTTCGCCTTGCGC
>DATAHD010000312.1:0-9236 GCA_036263395.1 Rhizomicrobium sp.
AGATTCGCGCGAAACAGAGAGCGAGTCGCCATCATCCCGCGATATTAGCGGGTGTTCGCGTCAGTTGGGGCGAAGTTTGCCGGTCAGGCGCATGACGTAGCCGATGACCTGGGCTACGGCCTTGTAATGTTCCGGCGGTACCGCCTCGTCGATCTCCACCGAGGCATAAAGGGCGCGGGCCAGCGGCGGGTTTTCGATCACCGGCACCTCATGCGCCTCCGCCACTTCGCGGATTTTGAGCGCCAGGGCATCTACGCCCTTGGCGACGCAGACCGGCGCGGCCATCACGCCCGATTCGTATTTCAGAGCGACGGCAAAGTGGGTCGGGTTGGCGATGATCACCGTCGCCTCCGGCACCGCGGCCATCATGCGGCGGCGGGAGCGCTCCTGGCGGACCTGTTTGATCTTGGCTTTGACGGTCGGATCGCCTTCCGTCTGCTTGTACTCGTCCTTGATCTCCTGCTTCGACATCCGGTTGCGGCGCATGAACTGGAAGTAGACGTAGCCGTAGTCCGCCGCCGCAATCGCCGCGAGCACGATCAGCGCCGCGATCAGGATACGGATGAGGAGATGGATCATGTCGCTGGCGATGTCGGACGGGGCCTCACCCATCACCGCTTCCAGCCGCCCGCGCTCCGGCCACAGCACGGTCCACAGTGCGATGCCGACGGCCCCCATCTTGAGAAGGCCCTTCACCAGATTGGCGATGCCCTCCATCCCGAACATGCGCTTGAGGCCCTTCAGCAGCGACAGCTTGCTGAAATCGGGCTTGAGCTTTTCCGTGGAGAAAGTCGGGCGGTTCTGGATCAGGTTGCCGACAACGCCGGCCCCCATCATCAGGCCCAGCACCGGGCCGAGGATGGCGGCGAGGCCGATAAGGGCATGCTGCATCAGCCCCTGCATGTCGGCGCCGCCGACCGCCAACTGTTCGGGCTGTTGCAGGAAGACGAGGAAGTTCTGTGCGAACGCTTTCGCGGCCGGCTGTCCGAACAGTGCGATGACGAGCGTGCCGCCCGCCAGAAGGATCAGGGTATTGACCTCCTGGCTTTTTACCAGATCGCCGTGCTCGCGGGCGTCGTCTAGCCTTCGCTGTGTTGGTTGTTCTGTTTTTTGGGAGTCGTCGTTCTCGTCAGCCATCCATCACGCCCCGATGAAGATTCCCATTTGGGTCGTGTAGTAGTTGAGGAACACCGTCATCAGCGTGCCGACGACAAGGATCAGCAGCAGGAAGCCGGCCAGGATGTTGATCGGCATCGCGACGAAGAACACCTGCAACTGCGGCATCAGACGCGCCAGGATGCCGATGGCGGCGTATAGCGCGAAGCCGAATACCAGGAACGGCGCGGCGAGCTGAAAGCCAAGCGTGAAGGCGCCGCTCACCAGCCGCACCGCCAGTTCCGCCAGATCGCCGGTCGGCAGCGCCTGTCCCGGCGGGATCAGGGCATAGCTGCCCTGGATCGCACCGATGGCGAGATGATGCAGGTTGGTCGTGAAGATCAGCACGGTGCCGAGCAGGGTGAGGAAGTTGCCCATCACTGCGCCCGCTTCACCCATGCTGGGATCGAGTGTCTGGGCGTAGGCGAGACCGATCTGTGTCGCGATCAGGTTACCGGCGACGGAGAGGGCACTCATGATGAGGCGTGCCATCGCGCCCACAACGGCACCGGCCGTCACCTCCTGCGCCACCAGAAGGCCGAGCGCCATCGGCGAGTTCGCCGCGACGGCGGGATAGGAGTGTTGCACCACCGGCAGCAGTGCCAGCGAGACCGCGAGCGCGAGACCGAGGCGGACGCGCGGCGGCACGCCGACATCGCCGATCGCCGGCAGCAGCATGATCATCGCGCCGGTGCGTGCGAAGACCAGCAGGTAGACAAGCACCTGGCCGGAGAAATCGGGGATGGTGAGGTTCACGCGCCGGTGCGCCTTCAGTACGCGGCGATGCGGTGGCCGATATCGACCATCATGCCGTTCATCGCGCTGCCTGCGAAGGGCAGGGCGATCAGCAGCACCACGAAGATCGCGATGATCTTCGGCACGAAGACGAGCGTCATCTCCTGAATCTGCGTCAGCGCCTGCACCAGGCCGATGGCAAGGCCGACCACCAGCGCGGTCAGCATTGCGGGCGCGGAGATCTGCAGCAGCACGTAGATGGCGGAGCGTGCGAAATCGAGGGTATCACCGGGTGTCATGTGCGTCTGTCCTCAGATCGGCATCTTCATGATGTCTTGATAGGCGCCGATGACCTTGTCGCGGATCGCGACCACGGTATCGAGCGTCAGTTCGGCGTTGTTCACGGCGGTCACGACGTTGACGACGTCGGCCTGTCCGGCGGTCTGCGCCATCGCGGTCTGCTCGCCGGCCTTGAGCGAGGACATGCTGTCCTTCATCGCATTGCTCAGGAAATCGCCGAAGCTGCCGCCGCCGGGCACGCCGGTCGGTGCAGCGCCACCGGTGGGGGCGGAGACATTGGCGCCGATCTTCGCAAGCGCCTGATAGGCGGCAGCGGCGGCGGAGGGCATTACGGTCATCGTCTACGGTCTCCCGAAGCGCATCGCCTGGATGCGCGATAATTCAAAACTAGCGGCGCAGCAGATCGACGGTGCGCGACATCATCGTCTTGGACGCATCCATCACGGTGAGGTCGGCTTCGTAGGAGCGCTGTGCTTCGCGCATGTCCATGATCTCGACCAGGCTGTCGACGTTCGGCAGCTTGATGTAGCCCTGCTTGTCGGCGGCGGGGTTGCCGGGATCGTATTGTGTGCGGAACTGGCTCTGGTCCTGCATCGGCTTGCCGGCCTGCACCATCGTTGCGTCGAGGTCGCGGTCGAACTGGCTCTTCATCGTCGCGATCTGGCGGCGATAAGGATCGGCGCCCGCCACGGACGAGGTCGAGTTCGCGTTGGCGATATTCTCCGCGATGATCCGCATGCGCTGCGACTGGGCGCGCATGCCGCTCGCGGCAACCACCATCGATGTTCCGAGATCCATCTCTCAATCTCCTTTAGTGACCGATCGCGGTGCGCATCATCGACACCGCTTTCGAATAGATGTTCGCCGCCGCCTGGTACTGCGACTGCGTGTCCGCAACCTTGATCATCTCTTCTTCGAGCTGAACGGTGTTGCTCTTGCCGTCGGTGACTTCTTGTCCCTGCGTCTGCTGTTCGAAGCCGGCGGTCGAGGAGCGCATCGCGATGTGACGCGGGTCGGTGACGCGCAGCGTGCCGGAACTGCTGCGCGAGGCGTCGCGCAGCGTCTGCTCGAAATCGATTGGCTTGAGGTCTTGTGCGGAGTAACCGGGTGTGTCGGCGTTCGCGACGTTCTGCGACAGCAGCGACTGGCGCGAGTTGAGCCACGACATCTTATCGCGCAGCATCGACATCAACGGAATATCTGTGAGTGTCATGGGCAGCCCTTCGATTAAGAAGCTGTTAGCCTTAAGAGCCGCCATCCTCGCCCTCAGCCATTAAGCGCTGCTTAACGCTGAAGGAAAAACTTGCCCGGCAAAAAGTGCCTGCGTTTAACCGCCGATTAAGGTTGACGATCGATTGTGCCGCGCATGGACCTCATCGACATCGCTCGGTATTTCGGCGCGCTCCTTCTGGTGCTCGCGCTCGTCGGTTTCGCCGGACTCGCGGCCAAGAAGTGGGGCGTGCCCGGCGTCGCGAAGTCGAGCGCCACGCGCCGCCTCTCTATCGTCGAGACGTTGATGATCGGTCCGCGTCAGCGGCTCTATCTCATCCGCCGTGACGGCGTCGAACATCTCATCGTCATCGGCTCCGACGGAACCCGCGTGGTGGAAACGAACATCGTGCCGCCTGAGCCTGTTGCATCCGCAACGCCGGTGTTTGCGCACACACAGGACGCGCCGCTTGTCGAAGCCGCGCAGAGCGAGCCCGCCTAAATGAAAAAGCTCGGCTTCCTTCTCGTCACCTTGCTCGCCACGTTCCTGATGCCGCATGAAGCCTTCGCTGCGGCGGCGACGGCCGCCGGCGGCGCCGCCGATGCAGGCAACAACCTCAGCATCAATCTCTCCGGCAGCGGCCTCTTCAGCGACAAGATCGTCCAGATCGTCGCGCTCATCACGATCCTGAGCCTCGCGCCCTCGATCCTGATCATGTTCACCAGCTTCACGCGCATCGTCGTCGTGCTGTCGCTGCTGCGCACCGCCATCGGCATCCAGCAGAGCCCGCCGAACAGCGTGATCGTCAGCCTGGCGATGTTCCTCACCTTCTTCGTGATGACGCCGACCATTAAGGAAGCCTACAACACCGGCATCGCACCGATGATCGCGAACCAGATGACGATGGAAGATGGGCTCGAGAAGTCCGCCGTGCCGTTCAAGAAATTCATGCTGGCGCATGTCCGCGACGCCGACCTCAAACTCTTCCTCGACATGTCGGGCGCCAAGCCGCCGCAGAAGCCGGAAGACGTCGCCATCGCCACCATCGCCCCCGCCTTCATGCTGTCGGAACTGAAACGCGCCTTCGAAATCGGCTTTCTCATCTTCGTGCCGTTCCTCGTCATCGACATGGCGGTCGCCTCGATCCTGATGAGCATGGGCATGATGATGCTGCCGCCGGTGGTGATCTCGCTGCCGTTCAAACTGATCTTCTTCGTCCTCGTCGACGGCTGGCGCCTCATCGCCGGCTCCCTCGTCGAAAGCTACATGCACTCGCCACCGCCGACCTGATTTCCCCCTCCACTTGTTGGAGGGGGCGAACGCGCAGCGCGCGTTCGGGGGAGGATCGCGCCGCTGTACTCTTCCACCTCCCCCTCGTGGGGAGGTCGGATCGCGCAGCGATCCGGGTGGGGGCACTCTCCCCACGCACCGGCCCCCCGCCCGAAAATCCGCATCGCTGCGCTCGCGAATTTTCGACCTCCCCACAAGGGGGAGGTGGAGCGTTTGCGTTCACCTTGCGTCAGGATTCGCCAATCAATCCGCCGCCGCATAATCTCCCGCCCAGATCAGGGAGAGACGCCATGAACAAGCCGGAACGCATCAGCGATGAAGTGAAGTACGAAGTCGCGGACCATATCGCGACCATCACGCTCAACGCGCCGGAGCGGATGAACACGATCTCCGGGCCGATGCTGAACCAGCTGACGCAGGCGCTCCTCGATGCCGACCGCGATCCCGAGGTGCGCGTCATCGTGCTCACCGGCGCCGGCCGCGCCTTCTGTGCCGGTCTCGACGTCCGCGCCCAGGCGAAGGGCGAGGGCATGCTCGCCGGTGGCCGCACGATGCCGACCGACATCGACCTGCGCTTCACGCCGCCGACCGTGCTGCACGGCCTCAACAAGCCGACGATCTGCGCCATCAACGGCGGCGCCGCGGGTTACGGCGCCGACACCGCACTCGGCTGCGATATCCGCATCATGGCGCAGTCGGCCAAGTTCGCGCTCTCTTTCTCCAAGCGCGGCATCCTGCCGGAGTCGGGTGGCACCTGGATCCTGCCGCGTCTGATCGGCTGGTCGAAGGCGTCGCAGATCTTCTTCACCGGCAAGACCTTCACGGCGGCGGAATGCGTCGAATGGGGCCTCGCGAGCGAAGTCGTCCCGGATGCCGACCTGCAAACCCGCGTGAAAGAACTGGCGAGCGAGATCGCCGCCAACGCGCCGCTCGCGGTACAGGCCGCCAAGCGCATGATGCGCATGGGCCTGAACGAGCCCTTCGGCGAGCACGTGCACCACGTCTACCTCCAGCTCCTCCCGCTGATGCAGACCGAGGACGCGAAGGAAGGCATGGTCAGCTTCGTCGAGAAGCGCCCGCCGGTGTTCAAGGGCCGCTAGCTCTTTGTCCTTGAAAGTCTGAAGCAGCCACCCATCTTCAGGAGACCTGCCTCTTTAGATATGTGCGGAAACAGAGAACCCCCGCATATACGAAGGAGGCAGTCTTGGACGGTCATGCGATTATTTTAGTAGCGACGCTTTCGATTCAATTGGTGCGGATGATCTTCTCAGCGCGTAAGAGGGTCGAAGTAGTAATTGTAGTAATCGAAGCGAAATCTAACGGAGGTGACAAGCGGGACCAGAAGTAAGATTGTCTGCGAAAGTCTTATCGCACCTCGTGATCGACGAGGTTTTCTTTTAACGGCAGCTTAGCCGTCTGATGAGTTCCGTAGCTGGAACGAAAAAAGAAAAAGACCTCAACAAAAATTGCACTCAGTTCGGCAGCAGCGACAGGCAGTCGTTGTCGAGCACGCTCGCCATCGAGCGCGACAGGATCGCGCCGAACAGCGCCACGCTGCGCTCGTTGCTGACGTCGAACGACGCACCGCCGAGGATCGGGATGACGGTCATCGCCATCGTCCCGAGCCGGTAGTCGACGTCGAAGCGGTCGCCGCCATAGTCCTGCACACCGCCCGCCTTCAGCCCCGCGAGATAACGCGCGCGCAGCGCCGCCTGATGCTCGCGCCGCATCTCTTCCGGAATGCTGGTGCCGAGGAAATACGCAATATCGTAACCGGGACGCAGCCGCGCCATCAGCTGCCAGTCGATCAGCGCCAGTTCGCGCGCGCTCGGATCGGTGAAGACGAAGTTCTCCATGCGCGTATCGAAGTGCGTGAGGATCAGCGGCGGCTCGGCCAGCGCTTCGTAGATCCAGTGGATGTTCTTCGCGATGCGCTCGCACGCCGCGCGCGACTCCGGCGTCGTGAACTTGTCGAGATTGCCGAGCGCGACGGGTGTCGCCATCTGGTAATCGCCGACGATGCGCTGGATGGTGGGGGAGCGGCTGTCGGGCAGCCAGTCGTGGCCGGAGAAATCCGCATCCCAATGGCCGGCGCCGATCTTGGCGATGGCATCGACGCAGCATTCCGCCTGTTGCAGCGTGTGGCCGCTCAGCTGGCTCGGCCAGTAGCGGTTGCTCATATCCTCCATCACCATCGCATTGCGCTGCGAGGCGGAGTCCCAGCCGGCGAAATAGATTGTCGGGATCGAGACGGTCACGTCCTTGGCCAGCGACTGATAGAACGCGGTCTCGCGGGCATACATGTCATAGCGAATGCCGACGTCGCGCATGCCCTGAAACGGCGCGTGCAGTTTCACGACGACGCTGGCCGGGCCGGGCTTGCCGTCATAGTCGAGATCGAGCTTGGCGATGGCGCTCATCTGGCCGATGCCTTCGCCGACCGGCGTCTTTCGCATCTGCGAGATGTTCGCGCCGGTGAACGCGGGATGCCCCGCCACGGCGCCTTGCAGCCAGGACAGAGTCACCTCGTCCATCGTTTCCGGTAAATGCGCCATTGCTCCTCCCCAGGTGCTTAAGCGATGCACGCACGGTACGCCTTTCGCTTGCTTCGGCAAGGCAGGGTCTTGCCGGAACCGGCAGATAGGAATCTGCTAGGCTCAATCTGAGCAAGGACCGGGGAGGGACCATGCACGGTGGCATGCAGGAACAGGCGCGGGCGAAGGCGTATTCGACGCCGCTGGAGGATTTGAACCCCGGCGACCCGGAGCGGTTTCGCGATTTCTCCTACCATCCGGTGTTCGAGCGGCTGCGCAGCGAAGACCCGGTGCATTACTGCCGTGACAGCGAGTTCGGGCCCTATTGGTCGGTGACGAAGTTCAACGACATCATGGCGGTGGACACCAACCATCAGGTGTTCTCGTCGGATGCCGATCTCGGCGGCATCACCATCCGCAACACGCGCCCCGGCCATCACCGCCGCCCAAGCTTCATCGCGATGGATCCGCCCAAGCACGATGCCCAGCGCAAGGTGGTGAGCCCGGTGGTATCGCCCGGCAATCTCGCGCTGCTGGAGCCGATCATCCGCGAGCGGGTGCAGCGCATCTTTGACTCGCTGCCGATCGGTGAGACGTTCGACTGGGTCGACAAGGTGTCGATCGAGCTGACGACGCAGATGCTGGCGACCCTGTTCGATTTTCCGTTCGAGGAGCGGCGCAAGCTGACCTATTGGTCCGACGTCGCGACGGCGAGCGCCAAGCCGGGCGAGCTGATCGAGACCGAAGATCAGCGCCACGAAGAGCTGATGAAGTGCCTCGAGTATTTCACGCGCCTGTGGAACGAGCGGGTGAACGCGCCGCCGAAGGGCGATCTCATCTCGATGATGGCGCACAGCGATGCGACGCGGCACATGACGCCGATGGAGTATCTCGGCAACATCGTGCTGCTGACTGTCGGCGGCAACGACACGACGCGCAATTCGATTTCGGGCGGCGTGCTGGCGCTGAACCAGAATCCGGATCAATACGACAAGCTGCGCGCCGATCCCTCGCTGATCCCGAACATGGTGCCAGAGATCATCCGCTGGCAGACGCCGCTCGCCCACATGCGGCGCACCGCGACGTCCGATATCGAGGTCGGCGGCAAGATGATCAAGCAAGGCGACAAGGTCATCATGTGGTACGTCTCGGGCAACCGCGACGCCTCGGTGATCGACAAGCCCGACGAATTTCGCATCGACCGCGAGCGCGTGCGCCAGCACCTCTCCTTCGGCTTCGGCATCCACCGCTGCGTCGGCAACCGCCTGGCGGAACTGCAGCTGAAGATCGTGTGGGAAGAAATCCTGAAGCGGTTCTCGTTCGTCGAAGTGATGGGCGAACCGCGCCGCGTCCTGTCGAGCTTCGTCAACGGCTACGAAACCCTCCCGGTCCGGCTGCACGCGTAACCGAACGTCACTTCTTCGTCCGGTAATCCTCGAACGCCGTGTCGCGCGCATCCAATCCCGCCTTCACGCCTTCGCGGAATTTGCCGAACGTCTCGCGTGACGCCGCCGTGGTCAGCGCCAGCGCCTGGATTTCCGTTCCCGCGCGGATTGCGGCGCGCAGGCCCATGATCTCCATGGCGCGGTGGACGCTGCGCTTGTTCATCTGCTGCACATCGGGCGCGATCTTCGCGATACGCTCGGCAACCGCGAGCACCTCTGCGTCCAATTGGTCCGCCGCGAACGCGCGGTTCGCGAAGCCGACCTTCACCGCCTCCACACCGTCGATCGCATCGCCGGTCAGCATCATCTCCATCGCGGGGCGCAGACCGCACAGCCAGGCATGAAACTGATTGTCCGGCGGGCTCATCATCCGCACCGGCGGGTAGCCAATCTGCGCGTCTTCCGCTACGTAAACGAGATCGCACGCCGTCGCGAGTTCCGATCCGCCGGCAAGGCACCAGCCGTGCACCTGCGCGATCACCGGCTTGGCGAGGTCCCAGATGTGGAACGCACCTTCCACCACATGCCGCGCCCACTGCCCCGCACCGCCCGCGGTCTGATAGGGCA
>DATAHD010000313.1:0-7675 GCA_036263395.1 Rhizomicrobium sp.
TCCTCAGGCCCTATCGCTGGCGCATTGCCGGGGCGATGCTGGCGCTGATCCTGTCCTCCACCGCCAGCCTGATGATCGCGCCCGCGGTGCGGCGGATGATCGACCATGGCTTCAACGCCGCGGAAGCGGACATCATCGGCAGATACTTTCTGGCGTTGATCGGCGTTGTGGCGGTTTTGGCGCTCGCGACCGCGACGCGGTTCTATTTCGTGACGTGGCTGGGCGAGCGGGTGATCGCCGACATCCGCAAGGCGGTGTTCGATCATGTGCTGGGCCTGACACCGGCGTTCTTCGAAGTGACCCGCACCGGTGAGGTGTTGTCGCGCCTGACCGCGGACACGACACTGATTCAAACCGTGGTGGGATCGAGCGCGTCGGTGGCGATGCGCAATCTGGTGATGCTGACCGGCGGCCTCATCCTGATGTTCCTGACCAGTGTGAAACTGTCGGCGATGGTTCTGGGCGCGGTGGTGCTGGTGATGGCGCCGCTGATCTTCCTCGGCCGCTGGGTGCGGACCTTGTCGCGCAAAAGCCAGGACCGCATCGCGGATACGAGCGCGCTCGCGGGCGAAACACTGAATGCGGTGCAGACGGTGCAGGCCTTCACGCATGAAGACATCGACCGGCATCTGCATGGTGCAGCGGTCGAGAGTTCGTTCGACATGGCGGTGGTGCGCACGCGGGCGCGCGCGTTGATGACCGCGGTGGTGATGTTCGCCGCGTTCAGCTGCATCATCGGCGTGGTGTGGATCGGGGCGCAGGATGTCATCGCCGGCGTGATGACCGCCGGTACACTGACACAGTTCATCATCTATGCGGTGATTGTGGCGACCGGCTTCGGTGCGCTGTCCGAAACGCTGGGCGATCTGCAGCGCGCGGCCGGCGGCACGGAGCGGTTGATGGAAATCCTGTCCATCGAGCCCGAGGTTGCGGTGCCGGCGGCGCCGGTGTTGTTGCCGTCGCCGGGACGCGGCGCGGTGGAATTCCGCGATGTGACGTTCCGCTATCCGACGCGGCCCGAGCACGCGGCGCTGAACGGGTTCTCGCTGAAGATCGGTGCGGGTGAAGCGGTGGCGCTGGTCGGGCCTAGCGGCGCGGGCAAGTCGACAGTGTTCCAGCTGCTGCTGCGCTTCTTCGCGGCGCAGGAGGGGCAGCTGTCGTTCGATGGAATCGATGTTGCCGACATCGACCCGGCGGACCTGCGCAAGCACATCGCGATGGTGGCGCAGGATCCGGTGATCTTCTCCGGCACTATTCTCGATAACATCCGCTATGGCCGCCCCGATGCGACCATCGAAGAAGCACGTGAGGCGGCGCGCGCGGCGGCGGCGGCAGAGTTCATCGAGGCGCTGCCCAACGGGTACAACACGCAGCTCGGTGAGCGCGGCGTCACGTTGTCGGGCGGCCAGCGTCAGCGCCTTGCCATCGCGCGCGCGATGCTGCGCGATGCGCCGCTGCTTCTGCTGGACGAGGCGACGAGTGCGCTCGATTCCGAGAACGAGCGGCTGGTGCAGACCGGTCTCAACAATCTGATGCAGGGCCGCACGACGATCGTGATCGCGCACCGCCTCGCGACGATCCAGAAACTGAAACGCATCGTGGTGATGGATCAGGGCCGCATCGTCGCCGACGGCAGCCACGCCGAACTCGTCGCCGGCGGAGGCCTCTACGCCCGCCTCGCCAGCCTGCAATTCAACGACATGGCGCTGGCGGGGTAAGGTAGACTTCAAGCGGAGGCTGGCTTGAAAGACATCTTCATCATCGGCGGACCGAACGGCGCGGGGAAGACGACCGCGGCGAAGCGACTCTTGCCGGACGTGCTCGGGACGTCGGAGTTCGTGAACGCAGACGAGATTGCGCGGGGCCTCTCTCCTTTCAATGGCGATCAGGCTGCTATTGCCGCCGGCCGTGCGATGCTTCAAAGAATGTCCGACTTGGTCAGGCTCGAGCAGAGCTTCGCCTTCGAGACGACATGTTCAGGCAAGTCGCATCTGCGCTTGCTTGAGGTATGCAAGAAGAGTGGGTGGCGGCTCACACTGATCTTTCTGTGGCTTTCGTCTGCTGAAATGGCGGTAGAGCGGGTCGCTCAGCGGGTCAGAGCGGGCGGTCACAACATTCCGAGAGATGTGATCCATCGGCGGTATGCGGCTGGCGTGCGGAATATGAACGCTGTATCTGCCCCTCGCAGACCTAGCCGCGATCTATGATTCAAGCGACCGGTTAAGGCTCATTGCCGAGTGCTCGCCAGATAGTGGTTTGGTTGTGTATGATGGCGGCCGCTGGGCACAGATTGAGAGTTCGTGACCATGAGCGACAAGACTGCTCGCGAATTGCTGGACGCTATAGGGGAAGGCTTGGAGGCGGCGTCGCGCTGGCCCCAGCTTCTTTCGGCTCTTGGGTTTGAACCGGAGCAGGGAAGACCAGGACCACTTCTCCTCAACAATGCTCTGCAGAGATTGGGGTACCGCCGCGCTCTGGACGAAGGCGACAGCATGATCCTTTTGGCGGAGCGCTCTTTCCCCGATGCGTGGTGGAAGCGCATTGCTGCGGAAGTGACCGGTAACAGCCACGCCAAAGTCGAAGACGTTGTCGCTCGCCTGCGACATGCGCCACGCGCTGCTGCAGAATAGCGCTGCACAGCAAGCTTTTGTGAGACTGGCGGGGTAGACGTTTCGCGTTTGAGGTGCAAACTCGCGGCGCTGTTTGCGAGGCTTTGCTGTGCTCTCATCGAATGCGCGTCGCTCTGTTGCGGCTTTGCTGGTTTGTATTGCCTCCGCGTTCATGTTGCCTGCGGCTTCGGCCGCTGCGTTGCCGCAATGGCCGCAGGCGAACAGCGATCTTGCCGCCGATCCGGATGTGACGTTTGGGGTTTTGCCGAACGGGCTGCGCTATGCGGTGCGGCACAACGTGACACCGCCGGGGCAGGTGTCGATGCGGTTCGCGATCCTCGCCGGGTCGATGGAAGAGGCGCACGATCAGGAAGGTCTCGCGCATGTGCTGGAGCACATGGCGTTTCGCGGCTCGGCGCATGTGCCCGACGGCGAGATGATCTCGACATTGCAGCGGCTGGGGCTGCGGCTGGGCGCCGATCTCAACGCCTCGACCTCGCGCACGATGACGACGTATCAGTTCGATCTGGCGAAAGGCGATGCGCAATCGGTCGACACCGGCCTCATGCTGTTTCGCGAGATCGCGAGCGAACTGACGCTCGATCCCAAACGGCTCGACGCTGAACGCAAGATCGTGACGGCGGAAGCGCACACGCGCACCCCGGCCGAGATGCAGTACGAAGCGATGAGTTCGAACGCGGTGTTCGGCGATCATCCTTACGCGCGGCTGCCGATCGGGCGGATCGAGGTGATCCAGAATGCGCCGGTGCAGCGGCTGCGTGATTTCTATGAGGCGTATTACCGGCCCGAGAACGCGATGCTGGTGATCGTCGGCGACATCGATCCGGCCGATATCGTCGCGAAGCTGACCGCGAAGTTCTCCGACTGGAAAGGCCGCGGCAAAGCGGGGCCGGAGCCGGGACCGATTGCGGTGAAGACGCCGCAGCCGCTGAAGGTCGTTCTGGCGGACATTCCCGGCCTGACGCCGGCGGCGCAAGGACTCCAACTCTACTATCGCCATGCGTGGCGGCCGTTCCGGGCCGACGCGGCGAACACCGAAGAGAGCGAGATCGCGGTGCTCGCCGGCATGGCGCTGAATGTGCGTCTGGCGCAGATGCTTGAGGTGTCGGGGCGGCCCGCGGTCGCGCTCAGTGCGTTGAGCCTGAGCGATGAGCCGCCATTGCTGCGTATGGATCGCAGTAGTGCAGGGTTCGTATCGAACTGGCAGAACGCGCTGGCGCTGCTGGTCAAGGCGCGGCGGCAGTTCCTGCAGACCGGTTTGAGCGCGGACGAGTTGAAGCTGGTCGTGGCGCAGCGGCGTTCGCTCTATCAGCAACTGGTGGCGATGAGTTCGGCGCAGCAGTCGCCGGCTCTTGCGAGCGGAATTCTTTACAACGGCGCGACCGGCAACGTGTCACGCAATGCCAAACAGCTGCTGGAATTCTTCAATCGCGTGGTGACCAAGCTGACGCCGGAGCGGGTGATTGCGGTGGCGCGCAAGCTGGCGGCAAAGGATGAGCCGATCATCGTGCTCGCACCGCCGCAGCCGATCGCTGGCGGCGAGCAGGCGCTGCGCGATGTTTATGCGAAAGCCGAGGCGGCGCCGGTTGCCCCTTATCAGCCGCCGGCCGCGAAGACGTGGCACTACACCGATTTCGGCACGCCGGGCACGGTGGCAGAGAAACGCGACGTCGCGGCGGGTGTCACGATGATCCGCTTTGCGAACGGGGTGCGGCTGACGGTGAAGCCGACCGACTTTGCCAAGGGGCAGATCCTGGTGTCGGTGCAGTTCGGGCACGGGCAACTCGACCTGCCGCGCGACAAGGTGACGGCGGCGGACTTCGGCGTGTCGGCGATGAACTTCGGCGGCCTGGACGATATGACGATGACCGAGCTGGGGCAGGCGCTGGCGGGACGCGGCGTCGATGCGTTTGCGCAGCAGGGCGGTACCGCCTTCACGCTCGGCCGCACGACGGGACCGGTAACGCCGGACGCGCTCGAACTGCAGATGCAGCTGTTCGCGGCGCGCCTTGCGCATCCCGGCTGGCGCACCGAATTCTGGCCGGGGCTGATCGCGAGCCTCGCCAATTCGGATGACGCAGATCTCTCCTCGCCGATGAATGTGTGGGGGCGCGAAGGGCCGGCGCTGTTGCATCCGGACGATGCACGCTGGGTGGCCAACACCGGTGCGCTGCGTGCCTCATGGACGCCGGATCAGGCGGTGGCGTTCATGAAGCCGATCGTCGAGACGGCACCGATCGAGATCGTCATGGTCGGCGACATTACCATCGACCGCGCAATCGAGGTGACGGCCAAGACGTTCGGCGCCCTGCCGCCGCGCATCGAGACAAAAGAACCGGCAGGGCTGCGCGAGGCACATTTTCCGGGGCCGGTCACGGCGCCGGTGGTGCTGCATCACAACGGACCGGACTCACAGGCTCTCGCCGTGATCGCATGGCCGACGACGGATGGCTTTGCGGATCGTATGGATACGCATGCAGCGGCGGTGCTGAGTTCGGTCATTCAGGAGCGCGCCATCGCGCGGCTGCGCAATGCGGAAGGCAAGACTTATACGCCGATCGTCGGGACCGATTTCTCGCAGGTGTTTCCCGGCTACGGCGTGCTGATGGCGATGGCGCAGGTCGAAGCGGTGGATGTCGATGAAGTGTTTGCGACGTTCGACGACATCGCCGCCGATATTCTGGCGCACGGCATCTCGGACGACGAATTCCAGCGCGCGCTGAAGCCGCGGATCGAGGGCTCGGAGCGCAACCAGACGAACAATCTGTTCTGGCTGCGGGCGCTGGTGGGGGCGCAGGCCGATCCGCGCAAGCTCGACTTCGCCGCGACGCAGGCGGAGGAGTTTCACAAAGTGACGCTCGCCGACGTGATGAAGTCCGCGAAGAAGTGGCTCGACCGGAAGCGCAGCTGGCGCGCGGAAGTGATCCCGCGGGCGAAGGCGGCGGCCGCGTCAGGCCAGTGAGGCGCCGGTCAGACGTTCGAGGACGTTGAACGGCGCGCGTTCCGGGAACGTCATCGCATCCAGATCGAGGTGGAAGGTCTGTTCGAGTACGAACTGGCCCGACAACGCGGCGTGCATCACCTGGTCGGTGTAGCACATCCAGGTACAGCCCGGCGGAAAGGCGAATTCGATCTGCGGGCAGTTCGCCTGATAGCTCTCGTCCAGCTTCGCCTGATCGTGCAGGCCGTGCATGTAGCTGTCATAGCCGCTGCGCACACCGCGCGTCGTGAGCGAGGCGGCCAGCAAAAGATTCTTGGCGCGCGACGGGAGCGATACCTTCGGCAGGATCTTCGCCGCCATATCGGGGAAGGGCTCGCCGACGTGCCAGACGCGCGGCTGGCCATTCGGGTTGACGTTGGAGAAGAGGCGCAGGATGCGGCGGCCTCTCTTCATCGGGCGTGTCGGGAACGCGTCGATATGCAGGCGGGTGTCGTCGTGCAACACGCTCGCCTTGCGGCCGGCGATCTCTACCGGGCGATAGCTGGTGCGGGCGCGCTCCAGCCGCGTCGCATATTGCGGGAACAGGTCTTCGATCAGATGCACCGCGCCTTGCGCGAAACGCTGCATCATCGCCTGCATCATCTCGTGCTGGGCCTGCGACGATGACGTGTTCTTCAGGCGGCCGTTCGGGCTGAGGCTGATGTTTTTCGACTTGCCGTCGGACAGCGTGGGGGAGAGCAGGGGCTGCTCGTTGCCGGTCAGCGCAAAGGCGAGGTTCGGCAGGAACAGGACTTCGCCGTTCTCCAGCGCGTCCACCGCCTCACGGCGCAGCGGTTCGCCAAACGGGCCATTCCAGGTGGTTACCGGGAGTTCATGAATGGGGTTCATGGGGGCCTTATAGCGAGCGGGGCGGCAGGGCCGAAATGGCTTAGTGACGCCATCGTCTGGGGGCGCGAGTGGGCTCGCAGTCGAACTTCATTTCCTCGACCCGCCAGGGCTTGCCGTAGCTCGAATAGCGAATCCAAGCCGGCCGGACACGGAAGAACGTCAGACCGGGCCAGTTCGCCATGCCGCTGTTCTCGGGAAGGCCGGCGAGGTAGCGCTCCTTGGCTTTGTCGCGCGCGGCGCCAAGCTGCTCTTCCGCGATGCCTTCGTACTGGACGCTGTTCTGATCGGCCGTGCGGTCGTGTTCCTGGGGCCAGCC
Source organism: Rhizomicrobium sp. (assembly GCA_036263395.1). Classification (GTDB taxonomy): domain Bacteria; phylum Pseudomonadota; class Alphaproteobacteria; order Micropepsales; family Micropepsaceae; genus Rhizomicrobium. The sequence goes on from DATAHD010000313.1 coordinate 6,776, forward strand.
GATGACGAACGAGACCCGGCCGTCACGCTGCAGATTTTCGCACTTTCGGGCCGTTTGCAGGGTGTAGAAGATCAGTTCGAGATCTTCGGTCGGCACGACATAGATCAGCGCCGATTGCGGCTTGCCGCGGGCATCGCAGGTCGAAACCACGGCGAGCCGATGCTCGTCGAGAAAGCCGAAAAGCTCCGCTTTTGAGATCGGTGTGTCTGCCTTGCCCATCCGGTGTCCCCTACCAGATGCCGCCTTATAGCCGAATGCGGTAGATCAAAAAACAAAAGGCGCCGGTTCGCGGCGCCTTTTGCTGCCCATTGTCGGGAAAAATCAGGCGGCGGCGATCTCTTCGCCGCTCGGGTCGCGCAGCACGTAACCGCGGCCCCACACCGTTTCGATGTAGTTGTCGCCGTTCGTCGCCGCCGCGAGCTTCTTGCGCAGCTTGCAGATGAAGACGTCGATAATCTTGAGTTCCGGCTCGTCCATGCCGCCATAGAGATGATTGAGAAACATCTCCTTGGTCAGGGTCATGCCCTTGCGCAGGCTGAGCAGTTCGATGATGCCGTATTCCTTGACAGTCAGGTGCAGCAGCTTCTGGTTGGCCAGTACGGTGCGGCTGTCGAGATTGACGCTCAGCTTGCCGGTGCGAATCTCCGAGGCGGCATGCCCTTTCGAGCGGCGCACGATCGCCTGGATGCGGGCGAGCAACTCGCGCCGGTCGAACGGCTTTGTCAGAAAATCGTCGGCCCCGAAGCCGAGACCTTTCAGCTTATAGTCGAGTTCGGCCAGACCGGACAGGATCAGGATCGGCGTCCGCACCCGTGCCGCGCGCAGCCGGCGCAGCACCTCGTACCCATCGATATCCGGCAGCATCAGGTCGAGAATAATGATGTCGTAATCGTAAAGCTT
>DATAHD010000314.1:0-9378 GCA_036263395.1 Rhizomicrobium sp.
TGGGACGCCCGCGCCAACATCGATAAAGCGAAGCAACTTGTCCGCGCCGCGGCGGCAAAGGGCGCGAACGTCATCCTCATTCAGGAGCTGTTTGAGACCCCATACTTCTGCCAGGACCAGCTCGCCGATCACTTCAAACTCGCGGCGCCGTTCGAAGGCAATCCGCTGATTGCCGAGATGAGCGATCTCGCCAAAGAACTCGGCGTCGTTCTACCGGTCAGCTTCTTCGAGAAAGCCGGTTACGCGCACTTCAACTCGCTCGCGATGGTCGATGCCGATGGCGCGGTGATGGGCGTCTATCGCAAGTCGCATATCCCCGACGGCCCCGGCTATCAGGAGAAGTATTACTTCACCCCCGGCGACACGGGATTCAAAGTCTGGAAGACCCGCTTCGGCATCGTCGGTGCTGGCATCTGCTGGGACCAGTGGTTTCCGGAGTCTGCCCGCAGCATGGCGCTGCTTGGCGCGGAGATGCTGTTCTATCCCACCGCCATCGGCACCGAACCGCCGCCTGCACCGCCGATCGACAGCCGCGATCACTGGCGCCGCGTGATGCAGGGCCACGCCGGTGCCAACCTCATGCCGCTCGTCGCCAGCAACCGGATCGGTACCGAAAAAGGTGCCGCGGGCGAGATGACGTTCTACGGCTCGTCCTTCATCGCCGGCCCGATGGGGGAGCTCGTCGCCGAGATGAACCGCACCGACGAGGGTCTCATCACCGCAACCTTCGATCTCGATGAGGTCGCCAAGATGCGTGCCAGCTGGGGCATCTTCCGCGACCGCCGCCCGGATCTCTATGCCCCGATCCGCGGACATGACGGCCGCTAGACACCGGGCCGCACTACTGCATCACTGACTGTAGCTCTGCGGTGGCCAGTAGGTCTGGCCCCAGGCGTTCGCGCGCGACTGCGCGGTCGCGCTCTGCGCCGGGCTCAATGAAGCTTCGACTCTGCTCTGCAGGTCTGGCGCTAGATCGGGCATGCGAAGCATCCGGCGCATGACGTTGTTGCCGTAGAGCAGCGCCCATTTCTCCGCTTCGACGGGATCTTTCTCGACGCCCATACCGTCCATATACAGCGCGACAGCTTGCGCCTGTGCTTTCGCGTAACCCGCGTTGGCGGACCGCAGCAGCCAAACCGCGCCTTCCTTCCGCTTGGCGTCTGCCGCTTCCGGGGTGGGGGCAGATTTCGCGAGCTCGAAAAGGCAAAGCCCTAGCGTGTATTGCGAGATCTCGCCGCCCACGGCGTTGGCGTAGCGTCGGAGCGAGACAACGGCGCGATCGCACTGCCCCTGCTTTAGCAATTGTTCGGCTGTGGTTTGTGCGTCATCCGCGGGGTTAACGAGGACTTTCTCGCGCGGGCTATGCACGCTGGGCATAGGGCCTGTTGCTCCGCCCGCGACGCTGCTGTTTTGTCCGGTCACATCGCCGGGATATCCGCCGCCCGGACCACCCGTTATCTGGGCCAAAGCGGGGCCGGTAAGCAGGACACTTCCCAGCATAAATGCAGCGATACGCATTCCAAACTCCTCCGTTCGGGCGTGACGAACTTATACGGCGCAATCTAGGACCACAATTAATCCGCTTGTCATCTGGCCACAGGAGGCGGTGGCCTCCGGCAAATCCCTTACGTACAACGCCGATCTATAATTTGCCGCCCGTTCTCTCAAACTGCACATTCCGTTGAGGGACAAATGCGATGCTTCAGGTCCGCATGTACGACACCGACAACAAGCCGGTCGTTTTCTACCAGCCTGCGACAACAGACATCGCACTCGCTCAACAACAGCTCTCCGCGCTCTATCACATCCCCTATGAGCGCTACGAAATCTGGTCCGGCACTGCAAAAATAGCCGAGGGTGCACATCTCTGCATGCACTGCCGCACCAACTGATTAATTCTCGCCGCGCCGGTTCGGCGACAGCACATCGTGCTTCTTTGTGCCGAGGCCGCGGCCTTTGCCAACAGCGGTACCGCCAAACTTCGCACGCACCTTGTCCATCGCCAGCTCCGCCTTCGCGCGCTTGCCAGCACCGTCATCCACCAATTCAACCGGGTCGCATTGATCCGCCGGCATCAGCTGGTGAATGCCGACGCCGAGCAGGCGATACGCCGTCCCATCCACCTCGCGCCGCAGCAGCTCGCGTGCAACGCGGAAAATCTTGTCGGCCAGCAGCGTCGGCGATTCGAGCGAGACGCTGCGGGTGATCAGCTTGAACTGCGCCGTCTTCAGCTTCAGCGTCACCGTCCGCCCGCCGATCTCGTAACCCTTGGCCCGTGCCGACACGCGTTCTGCCTGCCGCCACAGGATGTCCTCCAGCACGGCGCCCTCGCTGATATCGAACTCGAACGTCGTCTCCGACGACACGCTCTTCATCTCGCCGCTGGGATCGACGCTGCGATCGTCCAGCGCAAACGCCATGCGGTGCAGCCATACGCCGGTGTTGCCGTACTTGCGCGCCAACACTTTCTCTTCGGTGTCCTGCAGTTGCGAGATGCGCGTGATCCCGTCTCGCGCCAGTTTCGCCTGCAGCGCAGCACCCGCACCGCGGATAAACCCAACCGGCTTTTCGCGCAGAAACGAAACCGCTTCCGCCTTGCCGACCACGGCAAAGCCGCGCGGCTTGTCGATATCGCTCGCGAGCTTCGCCAGAAACTTGTTGTACGAAAGCCCGATGGAGACGGTAATCCCGACGTCCGTCTCGATCTTCTTTGCCAGCCGCGCCATCGTCTTGGCCGGCATCTGGTTGTGCAGTTTCTCGGTCCCTGACAGATCGAGATAGGCCTCGTCCAGCGACAGCGGCTCGACCATTGGCGTCAGTTCGCGCATCAGCGCCCGCACGCGCCGGCCCTCTTCGGCGTATTTCGCCATGCGCGGTGGGATCACGACCGCGTTCGGGCACAGCTTCAGCGCCTTGAACATTGGCATCGCTGAGCGCACGCCATCGATCCGCGCGATGTAGCAGCAGGTCGAAACCACGCCCCGCTTGCCGCCGCCCACAATCACCGGCTTGTCGGCCAGCGAAGGATCGTCCCGCTTTTCGATCGCCGCATAGAACGCATCGCAGTCGAGATGCGCGATCGAGAGCTTGTCCAGCTCCGGATGCGACAGCACCCGCCGCGACCCGCACGCCAGACACCGCTTCGCACCATCGGCGGCATCCACGAGACAGTCGCGGCAGAAGGCGGGCAAGTGGGCAGACTCTTATAATGCAGCGCGACTATACCCGGTCGCGCCAGACCTTTGGATTTCGATTTTCGTGAAAACAGGAGATTACGAGAACCAGATCAGTCCTGGCTTGGTAGATGATCGAGTATGGAAACCGGCGCATTCGGTAATGGCGGACGTCGGGCGCTATTGGCGGATAAGTATGCGGCCTCTTGACGATTGCCGCGAGAGCGGAATCCACGCCGACAAGAAAGTCTCTGCCCAGTCCCGGTTGCCGCGCTTCATACCAGTTGCGAGCGTTCGCGATTTCAGCCTCGGCGTCTGGCCGGACGACCAGTCTTATCTTTCAAACTGCGACCACAAACGGGCACGAACCGTTTCCCAGGGAATTGAGCTTGATGGATCGAAATCGTGCTCGGCAATACGCCGCCCGATTTCGTTAGCTTGCTCATCCGATAGCTGCGGAACCCCTTTGTCGAGGCTATCCCAGAGCATCTCCACGATTTGCAGCCGCTCGCCTGTATCGAGCTTCATGAGTTCGGCAAGAATTTCGGTCCGGATCATATCGCTATGGTAGCAGAATATGACGCTCCGAGCATGCTCAATTTCGCGCCTCCGCTTCCGACCACAGCCATGCCGCGCCGCGCACGCCGGAGCTGTCGCCGTGCTTGTTTTTCACGATCACGGTGCGGCCTTCAGGACAGAACGCGTAGTCCTCCACCCGGCCCGGCAGTTCGTCGTAAAGCGTGTCGATGTTCGACAGCCCGCCGCCGATCACGATCGCATCGGGATCGAGGATATTCACCAAAGTCGCGATGCTGCGTGCAAAGCGGTCATACAGACCAGCGATCACAGCATTGGCGTGCGCGTCTCCAGCATTCGCCGCCACAACAATCTCATGCACCGGCACAGTCTTGCCGCTCAGCGCCGCGTATTGCCGCGAGACCGATGGCCCGGAGCACCAGGCCTCGATGCAATTCGTCCGCCCGCAGTAGCACTTTTGCGAATGCGCCAGTTCGTCGGCCGTGATGCGGGGCAGGGGATTGTGCCCCCACTCGCCGGCAATCGCGTGCGCGCCCGCGATCACACGTCCGCCAACCACTAGACCGCCGCCTACGCCTGTCCCGGCGATGATCCCATACACGACATCCTTGCCGGCGGCGGCGCCATCGCTCGCTTCCGACAGGGCGAAACAGTTCGCATCGTTGGCAACACGCGCGATACGTCCGGTCGCCTCGCTCAGATCCTTGTCCAGCGGATTTCCGATCAGGCGTGTCGAGTTCGCGTTCTTCACCAGGCCCGTCTCGGGCGAAATCGCGCCCGGAATGCCGACACCCAGCGTCCCCTTCGCGCCCAGTTTCGCGTCGGCGCTCAGAACCAGATCGCGCATAGCGCGGATCGTGTCGGCGTATTCCGTCTGCGGGGTCGCGACGCGCTCGCGCAGCAGCACTTTGCCGCCGTCGCCCAGCGCAATGATCTCGATCTTCGTTCCACCAAGGTCGATGCCGTATCGCATGTGCTTAAAGTTTGCTCCGAATGAACGCTTCCACGTCGTCCCAGGTGTCTGCTCGTAAATGCGCATCCTCCGCGGCGGGCAACAGCGGCTTCAGCCGCTCGTCGCCGATCATGTGGATGCGATAAACCTCCGGCGCGTATTTGGCCGCCGATGCCAGATGCTGCGGAATGTCATCGACAAAGAACGCCGGCGATCCGCCCCGGCTTGCCAGCTTGCGCACCGCATCGCCCTTCGATCCGGAATTCGTCACCAGCGGGAAATCGAAACCATGTGCCGCGAAATTCCGCAAGCGCGCCTCCGCCTGCGCCGGCACCACATTGGACAGCACCACGATCTGCATCACCGGCGAAAATGCGTTCAGAACCTCGCGCGCCCCCTCGACCATCAACAGCGAGTCCAGATCGGCACGGAACTCGTCGAGCAGCGCCGTCACCTCGACATCCAGAACCGGCGACCGGTCGTCCAGCCGCTTGACGTTCCCATGCAGCCGGTAACTCGTCAGGTCGATGAACAAATCGCGCGCCCGCAGGAACCGGTCGAACCCGTCAACGAATTTCAGGATCACCTCATCGGCGTCCAGAATCAGCAGCGGCCGGTCAGCCGAGAGCGGCACGGCCAGCGCGTCGGTATAGTACCGGCTCACCCGCGCGCTCCGCCGGTTATCGGCTGCATTTGCCTAAAGTTGTGCATCCGCCTTGGATACACCGCTTGCCACATGCGCGAAACCCTGTGCCCAAGCGCACAGCGTAAGTGCATGTTCCGGCTTGAAAAGCTGGCGGTGGTGCTAACATCCCCGGCAACAGCGCAAGTGGAGTCAGGCGATGGGCCGTAGCCGAACCAGCATCCGTTTTGCTCTGGGTTCCACCGCTGTTGCCGCCTTGCTGCTCCAGGCCGCATCCGCCGGTGCTGTCACAATTGCCATCGACGCCACCGCCAAGGTCCACCCGATCAATCCCATGATCTACGGCGCGGCCTTCGCATCGACCAAGGCGCTGACAGACCTGAACCTGCCGCTCAACCGCTCGGGCGGCAATGCGACGTCCACTTACAACTGGCTGACAAACGCCAGCAACCGTGCAAACGACTGGTACTACGAAAGCTATCCGGACCCCGATGCGGGGAAGGGCAAGTCGGCAGACCAGTTCGTCAATTCGACCAAACAGGCCGGCGCGCAGCCGATCCTCACGGTCCCGCTTGTTGGCTGGGTCGCCAACCTTGGAAACAACCGCGCGATCCTGCCGAGTTTCTCCGTCGCCAAATATGGTGCGCAGTGCTCGACCGACTTCTGGTTCCCAGATGCGGGCAACGGCCTGAAGCCTGACTGCTCGACGCCGATCACCGGTAACGATCCAGCGGATGCCTACGTCCCGGACAGCACGGCCGCAGAGAAGAAATGGATTCAGCACATCGTCGGCAAGTGGGGACCGAGTGCTGGCGGCGGCGTGAATTATTACGCAATGGACAATGAGGCGAGCATCTGGTTCTCGACCCATCGCGACGTCCATCCGGTTGGCCCGCATGGCGTCGAGTATCGCGACAAAGTCATTGCCATGTCTGCGGCGATCAAAGCGGTTGATTCGAACGCCAAGATCATGGCGCCGGAAGAATGGGGCTGGTCCGGCTATCAGCTTAGCGGCTATGACCAGCAATATGCCCCGCAACACGGCTGGAGCGTCTTTCCGGATCGCGACGGTCCGCAAAGCGGTCTCGACTACATTCCGTGGCTGCTCAAATCATGGAAGAAGTCCGGTCACCCGGTCGATGTGGTGAGCATTCACTTCTATCCGCAAAGCGGCGAGTTCGGGAACGACACCTCGCAGAGCATGCAGCTTCTGCGCAACCGCTCCACGCGCCAGCTGTGGGACCCCAACTACACGTCCGAAAGCTGGATCGGTGACAAGGTCAATCTGATCCCGCGCCTGCGCAACTGGGTCGACACCTATTATGACAAGGGCACGCCCATCGCGATCACCGAATACAATTGGGGCGCGGAAAAGCACATCAACGGTGCCACCACACTTGCCGATGTGCTTGGCATCTTCGGCCGCGAACAGCTCGACATGGCAACGTACTGGACGCTGCCCGACGCGAAGACGCCCGCCTACAACGCGATCAAGATGTATCGCAACTACAACGGCAGCGGCGGTGCGTTCGGCGACAGCAGCATCAGCACCAGCGCGCCCAATCCCGACAACCTCTCGGCTTTCGCTGCCTTGCGAACCGCCGATGGTGCGATGACCGCGATGGTCATCAACAAGAACCTTTCGTCGAACGCCAGCATCACCTTGAACCTGAAGCATTTCACCGCCGCCGGCACGGCGAAGGTCTATCAGCTCACCGCGGCCAACAAGATAAAGTCGATCGCGAACGTCGCGTGGTCGGGTGGCAAGCTGACGACAACGGTACCGAAGCAGAGCATCACACTCTTCGTCTTGCCGAAGAGCTGAAGCCCAAGCCTTCGCCAGTCTAGGCGTTCGCCAAAACGTGCGACGCCAGGTGAATGCTCTTCGGATCGAGGCCGGAGCTCTCGCAGAACCGGATCAGCAGCGGCTCGTCGCCGAGCAGGAAGTCGACCACCGCGCCCAGCGTCTCGGGCTCGTCCGCCTGCGCCCGCAGGGTGTCGGAATCCATCCCGGTCAGCGAAAACAGCTGCTGCAGGCGGTCCTCATCCTCGGCGAGGAACGCCAGCCCCTTCAGGGCCACAGTCTGTGCGGTCTCGACGCTCATGCGTGGCATGGGGATTGGATACACTGCGGAACACGTCCGGGCCAGCCTTGACGCAACGACACCCCGCAGAATCGGCCTCGCACTCCTCGGCGTGAGGGCTAGGATGCGCCTCAGCGAAGCATCGGAGGACCCATGTACGACCTCATCATCAAAAACGGCGAAATCGTCGACGGCACCGGCGCAGGGCGCACGCACGGCGACGTTGCCGTAAAGGACGGCCGCATTGCGGAAGTCGGCAGGATCAGCGGCACCGCCGCGCGCACGCTCGATGCGCAAGGCGCCGTCGTCACGCCCGGCTTCGTCGACATCCACACGCATTACGATGGCCAGGTGTCGTGGGACAGCCTGCTGGCCCCCAGCTCGACCAACGGTGTCACCTCCATCGCGATGGGCAATTGTGGCGTCGGCTTCGCCCCCGCCAAGCCGGACAAGCACGGCTTCCTCATCGCGCTGCTCGAAGGGGTAGAAGACATTCCCGGCACCGCACTCGCCGAAGGCCTGACGTGGGATTGGGAGAGCTTCCCCGATTACCTCGATGCCATCGCGCGTCGTCGCTACACGATGGACGTCGCGGCCCACGTCCCGCACGCCGCGTTGCGGGCCTATGTGATGGGCGACCGCGGCGCCGACCACACCATCGCGCCGAACGACGCCGAAATCGCGAAGATGGAGCAGCTGACTTACGAAGCGCTCGAAGCTGGCGCCGTCGGCTTCTCGACGTCGCGCACCTATGTCCACCGCAGCCGCAGCGGCGAGAATATCGGCACGCTGACCGCCAGCGAGTCCGAGCTGCTCGGCATCACCGCCGCATTGAAGCGCTCGAACAAGGGTGTGATCCAGCTGATCTCTGACGCGTACCTCACGCCCGATGACGAATTCGCCCAGCGCGAACTCTCGCTGATCCGCGCGCTCGCCAAGAGCACAGGCCGCAAGCTCTCCTTCACGGTGCAGCAGACCGACGATGCCCCCGATCGCTGGCGCGGCATCTTCGATGAAGTGAGCGCGATGACGAAGGATGGCCTCGACGTCCGCGCTCAGATCGCGCCGCGTCCCATTGGGGCGGTGCTCAGCTTCTCCTCCACCACCAATCCGTTCTTCGCAACGCCGACCTATCGCGCCATCGCCGGCGGTTCGACGGTGGAGCAGCGCCTCGCCAAACTTGCCGATCCGGAGGTGAAAGCGAAAATCCTCGCCGAGCACGCGCCGCAGGATTATCCGGGCTTTGCGGGCCTTCTCACCAAGGGCTTCACCCGCATGTTCCGCATGACCGATCCGGTCGACTACGAACCCACCGCCGACGCATCGCTGGCCGCCGCCGCCGCGCGGGCAGGGCAGGATGTTGCGAGCTACGTCTACGACGTGCTGTTGGAAGAAGGCGGCCGCCGTCTCCTCTACATGCCGCTGATAAACTACATCCGCGGCAACCTCGACGACGTACACGCGATGATGACCAGCCCGCGCACGCTCTTCGGCCTTTCCGACGGTGGCGCGCATTGCGGCACCATCAGCGACGGCAGCTTCCCGACAACCACCATCGCGCTCTGGAGCAAGGGTAACAAGAACGGCCGCACCATTCCGCTCGAGCAGCTCGTGCACGGCTACACCCAGCGCAACGCGCTGCACGTCGGCTGGCACGACCGCGGCGTCATCGCGCCGGGTTACAAGGCCGACCTCAACGTCATCGCCATGGGCGACCTCGCACTCCCGCCGCCGGTGATAGCACAAGACCTCCCGGCCGGCGGCACCCGCCTCCTGCAAAACGCCCGCGGCTACCGCTGGACGATCAAAAACGGCACCGTGACCTTCGAAAACGGTAAGTGGACCGGCGAAACACCGGGACAGTTGTTGCGTGGAGAGCAGGCGCTTTAACAATATCCCCCCTCCACTTGGTGGAGGGGGCAATCATTCGAAAAGCGAATGATTGGGGGAGGATCGCTCCGATGACACGCCGCGCCACCAACGCCGCCG
>DATAHD010000315.1:0-3635 GCA_036263395.1 Rhizomicrobium sp.
AGGCCGCCGATGCCCGCGGTCACACCCGGCACGATGCGGAACGGCACACCGGCGCGCGCCAGGGTCAGTGCCTCTTCCGCGCCGCGCCCGAAGACAAACGGATCGCCGCCCTTCAGCCGCAGCACGCGCTTCTTCTTTTGCGCGAGCGAAACCAGCGTGCGCGAAATGTCGGACTGTTTGCACGACTTCTTGCCGCCGCGCTTGCCGGCATAGATCAGCTCGGCATTCGGCCGCGCCAGCTTCAATAAGGTGGTGTCGATCAGCGCGTCATAAAGAATGGCGTCGGCGTTCGCGATCGCATGGATGCCCAGCGCCGTGATCAGCCCCGGATCGCCCGGCCCGGCCCCGGCAAGCCACACCCAACCCGGCTCGAACGCGGGCAGGCCCAACGCCTCGGCCAGCCGGCCAGCGGCGGCGCGTTCGGCGGCAGTCAGGGCAACGGGCTCGGACATTTCACGCCTTGAGTTTGTGAATAAAATTATATCACATACCTTGCATGGAGAAAGTGGCGATTTGCGCCGGAACGCACAAGGGGCGCGGACCGTTCTTTCTCAACCATCGAAGGAACCAACATGTCGGAAAAAGCCGGAGAAATGGCGCGCGAGACCGCCGCTTATCGTTGTGAGCGCTGTCATCAGACAACACGGATCGAAAAGGGCGAACTCATCCCGCCCTGTCCCCATTGCGGCTTCGAGACCTACGACCTCTCCAATCCACGCTTCGAAGGCAAAGACGGCAAGCTCGGCCCACACGAACCCGATTGAGTGACTTTGGCCAATTGCGCTTGGCGGACGGGCGGGCGATTACACAGCCCACGATTTTGTGCGAGTGGACATGACAACCAAGCCCCGTTCCGACCTGAAGCCGAACACCTTCGAGTATGAGACCCAGCCGCTCGTCACCGCGAACGGGTTTCGCGAATACGATGCGCGCTGGCTGTTCGGTAAGGAACTGAACCTTCTGGGCGTCACGGCGCTGGGCCTCGGCCTCGGCACCTATTTCCACGAACTCGGCATCAAGCCGCGCGTCGCCACCGGCCACGACTATCGCTCGTATTCCTCCTCCATCAAGCACGCGCTGACCATCGGGTTGATGCAGGCGGGCTGCGAGGTGGTGGACATCGGCCTCGCGCTGTCGCCCGTCGCCTATTACGCGCAGTTCGCGCTCGATTGCCCGGCGGTGGCGATGGTGACGGCCAGCCACAACGAAAACGGCTGGACCGGTGTGAAGATGGGCGCGGCGCGGCCGCTGACGTTCGGCCCCGATGAGATGACGCGCCTGAAGCACATCGTGCTCGGCGGCGAGGGCAAGCCGCGCGCCGGCGGCAGCTACACCGCGGTGGAGAATTTCCGCGAGCAGTATCTCGACGCGGTGACCAAGGGCCACAAGCTCTCGCGTCCGATCAAGGTGATCGCGGCCTGCGGCAACGGCACGGCGGGCGCCTTCGCGCCGGAAGCGCTGCGCCGCATCGGCGCCGAAGTGATCGACATGGACACCGCGCTCGACTTCACCTTCCCGAAATACAATCCGAACCCCGAAGACCTCGAAATGCTGCACGCGATGGCGGCGGCGGTGAAGGCGCAAGGCGCCGACATCTGCCTCGGCTTCGACGGTGACGGCGACCGCTGCGGCGTGGTGTGCAACGCGGGCGAAGAAGTGTTCGCCGACAAGGTGGGCGTGCTGGTGGCGCGCGATCTTGCGGCCAAGCATGGCCCCTCGACCTTCGTCGCTGACGTGAAGTCGACCGGTATCTACGAGATCGATCCGGTGCTGCAGAAGCACGGCGCGAAGACCGACTACTGGAAGACCGGCCACTCCTACATGAAGCGCCGCACCCACGAACTCGGCGCGCTCGCCGGTTTCGAAAAGAGCGGCCATTACTTCTTCAATCCGCCGATCGGCAACGGCTACGACGACGGCATCGTCTCCGGCATCGCGATCCTGGAAATGCTCGACCGCGCCGGCGGCAAAACGATGAACGAACTGGTCAACGGCCTCCCCAAAACGTGGAGCACGCCGACCATGTCGCCCTACTGCGACGACGCGAAGAAATACGACATCGTCACCGCGATGACGAAGGAATACGAAGCGGCGCAGGCAAACGGCGAGAAAATCCTCGGCCAGAAGATCGTGAAAGTGGTGACCGTCAACGGCGTCCGCGTCACGCTGGAAGACGGCACCTGGGGTTTGGTGCGTGCCTCCTCAAATAAGCCTTCGCTGGTCGTGGTGATCGAAAGCCCAGTCTCCGAAGCCCAGATGCGCGCAATGTTCGCCGACCTCGACGCCCGGTTGTCCAAGCACCCGGAGGTCGGCGAGTACGATCAGAAGATCTGAAGTACGATGATCCCGCTTGGCTACATGCTGGTCGAAGTAAAAGCCAAACCAGATTGGATCGACTCTGACGTCGTCGAACAGGTCTATTCGGCCTGTGGTTGCTGTGTTTCACCCTTCTTCATGGATTACATCCCGCTGTGGAAGCACAACGGCTGGTGGCTATTCGACAATCCTGTGGTGCTGAAACAGATTGCTTCGGAGAATGGATGCGATCTCAGCAAACTAAAGCTCTTCTACTATGAAGCGTTTGAGCAGGAATTTGTCGAGGAGGCGGGGTGGCGCGCGATTGCGCCGGAAGCGTCATTGGAAACGAGCGTCAAAGTGCCTTCGCATAAGACGCTGCAGGGCTATGACGTCGTGACCTTCACAGTTCAAACGTCGCCGGAAAGCTCTCCGCTATCATGTTGCAACTTGGCCGAAGACTTTCCCGTCAATCGGTTCTGTCTATTGGATTCGTTCGAAATGGCGCACGAGGCTGCCGAGCGCTTTGCCGAAATTGACTGCGAACCTGGTCCCTATCGCATATTTGCCGTGTATGAGCTCGACGAAGAGCGAGGTTGAGCCGACGTCGCCGTTGTCGGTCAGCGGCTCAGACATCATCGTACCGTTCGTGTCATCACCCACTTGTGCTTCCCTATCAGGCGGGAGCGTTTGAAGCCGTGGCGTTCGAAGGTGGATAGGGCGCCGTTGAACAGGAATGCGGGCGAGGCTTTGCGGCCTTCGGTGTCTTCCGGGTAGGCCTCGATACGGCCGCCACCGAGTTTTTCGATCTGCCGGATGGCACCGGCGGCAAGGCTATGAACGAACGGGTGAACGGCGTCCCCAAAACGTGGAGCACGCCGACCACCTCGCCCTACAGAGACAGATGCGCGCCCTGGTCGCCGACCCCGAGGCTGTCTGTCGAAAGCACCCCGAAGTCGGCGAATACGATCAGAAGATCTGAGAGGCGTGAGCGTGCTGCCTGGCTGGTACGTGCCTCTTACGCGCGGTTCTCAAAGCGCCGCCGTTTGGCGAAGTCGATCACGGTACAGCGTGCCGCTTCGGCGTTATCGCTCTCATCGACATACGCAACGGAGCGGTCGAGTTGGCGGCGGGCGTCCATGATGGACGAGAGCGTCACTGGGAATGGCGTCCCGGGGCGCCAGCGCAGCGTCGGCAGTGAGTCCACCGCACACGCATCGGATGCCCATTCGGCAAGAAGCGCCCGCTTCTGCTCGGTTCCAAGTGACGGGTCTTGGACAACTTCGTGGGGAAAGGAATAAGCTGTTTTCATCGAGTTTTTCTCCTTGGGGTTCCAGGCC
>DATAHD010000316.1:0-4484 GCA_036263395.1 Rhizomicrobium sp.
TCGAAGCTCCTCGAATCCCTGCGCGGCCTCCGCGACATGGGCAACACCGTGCTTGTCGTCGAACATGACGAAGAGGCCATCCGCACCGCCGATCACGTGATCGATATGGGTCCGGGCGCCGGCATCCACGGCGGCCACATCATCGCCGAGGGCACGCCCGACGACATCATGAAGAACCCGAAGAGTCTCACCGGCGCCTATCTCGTCGGCACCGAGCAGATTCTGGTTCCGCGCGAGCGTCGCAAGGCCGCCAACAACCGCTGGCTCAAGATCGTCGGCGCCAAAGGCAACAACCTCAAGAACGTCTCGGCGGAAATCCCGCTTGGCACACTCACCTGCATTACCGGCGTCTCCGGCGGCGGCAAGTCCACGCTCACGATTGAGACGCTCTACAAGGCGGCCGCCCGCAAGCTCGCACAGGCGCGCGAACATCCCTCGCCGCACGACAAGATCGAAGGCCTCGAATATCTCGACAAGGTCATCGACATCGACCAAAGCCCCATCGGACGCACCCCGCGCTCGAACCCCGCGACCTACACCGGCGCCTTCACGCCGATCCGCGACTGGTTCACCGAACTGCCGGAGTCCAAAGCGCGCGGCTATCAGCCCGGCCGCTTCTCCTTCAACGTGAAGGGCGGCCGTTGCGAAGCGTGCCAGGGCGACGGCGTCATCAAGATCGAGATGCACTTCCTGCCCGACGTCTACGTCCAATGCGACGTCTGCAAAGGAAAGCGCTACAACCGTGAAACGCTGGAAGTGAAATTCCGCGATCATTCGATCAGCGACGTGCTCGACATGACGATCGAAGCCGCCGGCGAACTCTTCAAGGCAGTGCCCTCGATTGCCGAGAAGATGGAAACCCTGAAGCGTGTCGGCCTCGGCTACATCTCCGTTGGTCAGCAGGCGACCACACTATCGGGCGGCGAAGCCCAGCGCGTGAAGCTGTCGAAAGAACTTTCGCGTCGCGCCACCGGCCGCACGCTCTACATCCTCGACGAACCGACGACGGGCCTTCATTTTCATGACGTGAAGAAGCTGCTCGAGGTGCTGCATGAACTCGTCGACAACGGCAATACCGTGGTGGTGATCGAGCACAATCTGGAGGTCATCAAGACCGCCGACTGGATCGTCGACCTCGGCCCCGAAGGCGGCGACGGCGGCGGCGAGATCGTCGCCAGCGGCACGCCCGAAGACGTCGCAAAGGTCGCGCGCAGCTACACCGGCCAATACTTGAAGCCACTCCTCAAAAACCGCGCCCCGGAAAAGATCGCGGCACCAGCACGCGGCAAGATGAAAGCGGCGGAGTAGCTACGCCGCTTCCTGCTCCTTGACCGGTTGGGACAACCCAACCGGGTCGAGCGGCGGGGCCTCGATGTGGGGCGAGGTGAGCAGCAGCGGGGCGTCGTCCGCCGCCGCCTCAGCCGCGTCATCTGCTAGCGCTGCGGCCTCAACCACATGCGCCGACTCAACAGGCATTTCCGCCGGGACAACGATCTCTTCGGGTGCCGCAGCCACCGCTTCGAACACGGGCTCCGGTTCGACAGGTTCAGTGACCGCCGCAGATTCCGGCTCGACGTGTTCAACGACTGCCGCCGGTTCGGCCACCGGCACTTCGTCAACCACCGCCTCGATCGGCGCTGAAATCGGCTCGTGCTCTTCCACCATCGCCGGCGCGGGCGTCGGCGTGCGCAGCGCCATCATCGGCTCGTATTCTTCCTGAACCACATCGCGCCCCCCCGCATCGGCGAATGCGCCCACGCGGTGGATGCCCCAGCGCGACTTCGGCGCCGACGGCTGCGTCTCGAGCGACTCCAGCGACGTATCGATCGACGAGTACGCGGATGCCGACGCCGCGGCGAGCAGCGCATTTACTGCCGTCAACGCCACCGCCAGCAAGGCCGAGATGCTGATCGAATGATCGTATTGCAGCTTGAACCACGCCGCCGCGACCGATCCCGTCGTCTGCACCGCGGCGGCCAGTTCGCTGCCCCACAGCGCATATTCGACGAAGAACACCACGATCGTGGCCGGCACGGCGACCGCCAGGAACACCAGCGTCAGATGCCAGAAGTTCTGCCGCGACAGCGCCCACGCGCGCGCCAGGCTCGCATGCCCTTCCACCGCCGCGATGGTGCCGAGAAAGAAGCCGAGCCGTACCGCGAGGAACGCGGCCAGCGCCAGCACCGCAACCTCCGACAACAGGCTCAGCCACACCGACAGTGGCGTGCCGAGAAAAACAATCTGCGGATTGGCAAAGGCGCTGATCGCAACACCGCTCGCCACGATCAAGACGAACATCGCGCCGCCGACTAAACCGAAGAACCGCAGCAGCGCAACGAACAACCGCCACTCGCGCGGGCCGTAGGAGAAATGCGCCGCCACCGGCTCTTCATGCATGCCGAGCGCTTCGCGCGTGAACGGGATCAGCATCGGCGCGCTGAAAAACGCGGTGACGACGAGCAGCGCGACGAGATAGCCAAGCGAATACTGGTTGAACGCCCCACTGGCCGGCGGCGCCCCGAGCGCCCCGGTCGACACCGCGCGGAGCAGCCACGAACACGCCAGCCCATAGAACGCGGCCGAGAGCCAGCCCAATCCGGCGACCGTGAAGAAGCGTGCGAACAGAAAGGTGTAGCCGCGCAGAATGCTCTCGCGGACCGGTTCAATCCCCATCACCCAACCCAACACAATTTATCTTTTGGTAACCAAGCATGGCACGAAACCGCCGCACCGGAAACAGCGCAACGGTCTTCGTGCAGCCCGTCTCGATTCAACCGGCGGGTGCAGTCTCGTGCAGTTCCGGATGCGGCACCGTCAGCCAGCGCAGTGCGATAACGAATGCGACACCGAACGCAATCGCCGCGGCCAGGAATGCTGCGCCTGAAAACACCACCGGTGCCTTGTCGCTCACAAAGAAACCGAACAACCCGGTCCAGATTGGCGGCCCCGCGATGCTGGTCAGGTTCATCAGGCTCGACACCGCGCCCTGCAACAGCCCCTGCTCATTCGCCGGCACGGCACGCGACATCAGTCCCTGCACCGCCGGCTGCGCGGTGGTCCAGCCGAACATGCCGAACACCATCAGCGGATAAACCATCCACCCCTGCGTGACAAAAGCGTAAGCCACCATTCCGACCACCGCGACGCCAAGGCCAAGCAGCACAGCGCGCCGCTCCCCCAGCTTCGGCACCAGCACGCGGATCAACCCGCCCTGCCCGACCACGAACATCACGCCGACCATCGCGAGCGAAAGCCCGATTTCGAACGACGACCAGTGGAAGCGATACGTCGTCCACAGCACCCACGTCATCTCCGACACGCGATTGGCGAACGTCGCGATCAGATAAACCGCCATCAAACTCATCACCGAGGTGTAGCGCCCGATCTCGCGCAACGCGCCTACCGGATTGGCGCGGCGCCAGCTGAACGGCTTGCGGTTTTCCGGCGCCAGCGATTCCGGCATCACGAAATAACCAAAGATCGCATCGGCAAAGCACAGCCCCGCCGCCACCATGAACGGCAGATGCAGATTGGCCTCCCCCAGCAAACCACCTAGCGCCGGCCCGGTGATAAAGCCGAAGCCGAACGCTGCGCCGATCAAGCCGAAGCTCTGCGCCCGCTTCTCCGGCGGCGTGATGTCGGCGAGATAAGCGCCGGCGGTGGAGAACGAGCCACCGAACATCCCGGCGACAACGCGCGCGATGGCAAGCACCGCAAGACTCGGCGCGAAGGCGGTCACCAGATAAGCGAGCCCCGATCCGATCAGCGCCGGAAGAATAACCCAGCGCCGCCCGAACCGGTCGGACAGCACACCGATGGCCGGCGCGCAGAGGAACTGCGCCGCCGAAAACAGCGCCGCGAAGAACCCGAAGTAATACGACGCGCTGGAAACATCGCCGCCGCGAAACTGCTCGATCAGTTTCGGAAGGATGGGATAAGCGAGCCCGATGCCGAGCATGTCGACATAAACGACCGCCAACACGACGGCGACACTCGCTTTGCCACCGCGGCGCGGTTCGGAAGTCATACGATCTCTCTGTTGGGCCGGCATACTGCCTGATCTGGCCGGGCGGCGATTGTACAATCTTGGCCGCCAAATCCTGGCAGCAATCTCACGCCTTGAACGAGTCCGTATAGTGCTTCTGCATCGCGTCGGCGCTGACGTTTTTCTTGCGCGTCGCGACAAACCACTGATGCCCGAACGGATCGGCGATCAGGCCAGAACGGTCGCCATAGAACTGGTCCTCCAGCGGGCGCAGCACGATGGCGCCGGCCTTCTCCGCCTTCGCCACCGTGGCATCGACATCGGGAAGATAGATGTGCAGCCGCACCGGCGTTCCACCGACCGTCGGCGGCGCCATTGCACCGAACGCTGGCGCTTCATCGGCCAGCATCAACCGGCTGTCGCCGATGGTCAGCTCGGCGTGCCCGATGTGGCCGTCTTCGCCGTTCAGCCGGAACTCCTCCTTCGCATCGAACACCGC
>DATAHD010000317.1:0-5984 GCA_036263395.1 Rhizomicrobium sp.
CAGCGCACGCCCCGTTGCCGGGTGCGACGCGGGTGAAGGCCACGCTGCGGCAAATGTAGTCGTTGGGGTAGCGCACGGTGGTGTCGAGCTTGGGATCGAACGACCAGAGCTGCTTGCCGGTGCCGGGGTCGAGAGCGGCGACTTCGTTGAAAGCGGAGCAGGTGTAGAGGCGGCCTTCGGCGAGGATGGGTGTGTTCTCGAACGAGGCGCGCTTGATGACGTCGCCTTTGCTCGTGAGATCGCCGTTGGAATAGGTCCAGGCGACCTGCAGTTTCGCGACATTGGCCGGGGTGAGCTGACGGGCGGGCGAGAAGCGCTGGCCGCCGGCGTCGCCGCCGTAATAGCCCCAGCCGGTGTCAGATGTGGGGGCAGGAACAGCGTCGCCCTGCACCGCCTGGGGCACGATGAGCAGCACGGCAACAGTCACCGCTTTTGCGACATGGCTCAGTGTGGTGCGCATCAGTCCCTCTGCGACTTGCCGTCAGACAGCCTATATTGGCTGCATGTCCGGTCCGGTTTCCAACCCCTCGCAATCTGAGCGCAGCATCGTCCTCGCAAAAGGGGGTGGGGATGGTCCGCGCTGGATAAGTGTTTTCTGGCAGTGGCTTGGGATGAGTGGCGATCCGTTCGGGACGAACGGAACGCTGCGCCCGACGTTCTTCTATTCGCTCGGGATGGCCTCCGTCCTCGTGCTGGCGTTCAACACCCTCAGCGTCATCACCCGGTTGCACGAAGCACCTGGGCAGGGAATCGCCGGCCCCATCGTGTGGGAGGGATCGAGCTGGGTTTCGCTCGTCCTGTGCTTCTGGATCCCCTGGGTCGCCTACCGGCTTGCGCCGCCCCTGACGGTGCGGCCCAGGTGGAAACTGCTGCTCCATCCGCCGATGGCCCTGCTCTTCGGGTTGAGCCATGTCGTCGGTTTCATCCTGCTGCGCAAAGGCATCTATTGGCTGGCGGGGTATGAGTACGACTTCGGACCGTTCGGGCCGCACTTCCTCTATGAGTTCAGCAAGGATGCGCTCGGCTATGCGCTGATCATCAGCGGGTTCTCGACGGTGGAAACACTGCTGCGCCAGCGATCGCTGATCGAGACGCCGGGGCAGACGCTGACGTTCGATATCCGCGATGGCGGTCGGCTGACGCGGGTGCAGCTGGACCAGGTGCTCGCGATCGCATCGGCGGGGAACTATGTCGAGTTCGTGCTGAGCGACGGACGGCGGCTGATGATGCGCTCGCCGCTGTCGGCGCTGGAGAACGAGCTCAGCCCACGCGGTTTTCTGCGGACGCACCGGTCGTGGCTGGTGAATGCCAAGCAGATGACGGCGCTGAAACCGGAAGGTTCGGGCGATTACGAAGTGGAGTTGGGTCCACTGAAAGTGCCGCTGTCACGGCGTTTTCCGCAGGCGCTGGAGAAGCTGCGGGGAAGCTAGGGAGGGAGCAACTTTCCCCCTCCGTCACACGTCGCTTAGCTCGTGTGCCACCTCCCCCGCTTCGCCGGGGAGGATCGGCTGGGCCGGCAGTCAGCTTACTCGGCCGCGATCTGCTCGTGGGCGGTGACGAGGAGTTCTTCCATCTTGGCACGGATGGTGGCGTCCTGGATGGCGGCCGGGAGGTCGCCGCGCACCTTGCGGAACACGTCCTCGTCGCCCTTTTCCTGGAAATCGGCGGCCACGACCGTCTTGGCGTAGGCGTCGGCGGATTCCCCGGTTTTGCCCGTTTCGCCGGCGGCCCAGAGGCCCAACAGCTTGTTGCGGCGGTTCATGACCTTGAAGCGGAGGTCCTCATCATGGGCCCACTTGGCTTCGTAGCCCTTACGGCGTTCGGCGAAGGAATCGGCCATGGCATAACCTCTTGATATCGTTATCAGAACATGCGGCCCGCAAACCGCCCAGTCGCACCTTACAATACGGTCAGGAACGACGCACAGGTATGATCTGCTGTGCGATTTCGCAACGTTGCCGCAGCCGCCCGCCATCGCTATTTTGGGTCCTCGACGGGGGCCGCATGTCGAGTCCCCGTTTTCGCGTTTTTGGCGGCCCGCAGCGGGCAAGGAAGATTACATGAAGCGCCGGCGCATGATCTACGAAGGCAAGGCCAAGATCCTCTATGAGGGGCCGGAACCGGGCACGGTCATCACCTACTTCAAGGACGACACGACCGCCTTCGACGCCACCAAGAAGGCGGTGCTGGACGGCAAGGGCGTGCTCAACAACCGCATCAGCGAATACCTGATGACGCAGCTGGGCGCGATCGGCGTGCCGACGCATTTCATCAAGCGCCTCAACATGCGCGAACAACTTGTGCGCGAAGTGGAGATCATCCCGCTCGAGGTCGTGGTGCGCAACGTGGCGGCGGGTTCGCTGGCCAAGCGCCTGGGCATTGAGGAAGGCACCGTGCTGCCGCGCTCGATCATCGAGTATTATTACAAGAACGATGCGCTGCACGATCCGTGGGTGAGCGAAGAGCACATCACCGCGTTCGGCTGGGCCGCGCCGCAAGACCTCGACGACATGGTGAACCTCACCATCCGCATCAACGATTTTCTTTCCGGTCTGTTTTTGGGCGTCGGTATCAAGCTGGTCGACTTCAAGCTCGAGTTCGGCCGCCTGTGGGAGAACGATTACATGCGTATCGTTCTGGCCGACGAGATCAGCCCGGACTCCTGCCGTCTGTGGGACGCGCAGACGAACGAGAAGATGGACAAAGACCGCTTCCGCCGCGACATGGGCGGTGTGGTGGAAGCCTACAGCGAAGTCGCCCGCCGCCTCGGCATCATGCCGGAGTCGGTGCAGGCCGAAAACAAGGGACCGCAGCTCGTCAAATGAAAGCGCGCGTATTTGTGACGTTGAAGAACGGCGTTCTCGATCCGCAGGGAAAAGCGATCGGGCATGCGCTGAATGGGCTGGGCTTCGGTTCGGTGGGCGAAGTGCGACAGGGCAAGGTGATCGATCTGGAGATCGCTGAAACCGATCAGACAAAGGCGAAGGCCGATCTGAAAGCGATGTGCGAGAAGCTGCTCGCGAACACGGTCATCGAGAAATACGAGATCGAACTGAAAGCCTGAATGTTGCCCAACGGAATGTTACCGCCCGAAGACGTTATCGCGAGCCGCGAACTCTGCGTGACCGACTCAGCGGAAACGGTTCTGGTTCAGATTGGCCGCCCCACGGCGGTTTCCAATTCCGAGGCGAAGTGTTCGTACCGGCTCGTCTATCGCGGCAACGCTGAAGGAATGAACATCAGTGGGGTCGATTCATTTCAGGCACTCCAGCTTGCTCTGAAGGCGTTGCCTATTGAGTTGAGACACCGGCAATCGCTGCCATTGGGGCAGATGTACTATTTGGAGCCCGGCGATGACATGGGCTTTCCGGAGGTAAGTGAATGAAATCCGCCGTCATCGTTTTTCCGGCCTCGAACTGTGATCGCGATGCGCAGACTGCGCTGAAGCAGATGACGGGCATTGATCCGCATATGGTCTGGCATCAGGACAGCGAGCTGCCGGAGGTCGATCTGGTGGTGCTGCCGGGCGGGTTCTCCTATGGCGACTATCTGCGCTGCGGTGCGATGGCGTCGCAGTCGAAGATCATGCAGGCGGTCAAAGCGCATGCCGACAGGGGCGGCGCGACCATCGGCATCTGCAACGGCTTTCAGGTGCTCTGCGAGAGCGGACTTCTTCCCGGCGCGCTGATGCGCAATGCCGATCTGCATTTCGTCTGCCGCCCGGTGAGCCTTGAGGTGCAGGAGACGCAGAGCGCCTTCACCCGCAAATACACCAAGGGCCAGACGGTCTCGTTCCCGGTGGCGCACGGCGAAGGCAACTACTACGCCGACGAAGAGACGCTGAACCGGCTGGAGAACGAAAACCGCGTCGTGTTCCGCTATGCCGGCGGCGACAATCCGAACGGCTCGGCGCACAACATCGCCGGCATCCTGAATGAAAAGCGCAACGTCCTTGGCCTCATGCCGCATCCGGAGCGCGTGGTCGATCCGCAGCTCGGCGGTACCGACGGACAGGCGATGTTCGAGAGTTTGATCGAGTCGCTCGGCTAACGCCGCGCGGCCCCCACCCGTCCTGCTTCGCTCTTCGAGCTACGCAGGACGACCTCCCCGCGAGGGGGAGGTGAACGCATTGGTTGATAGATGACTGCCATTACGCCCGAACTCGTCAAAGAACATGGCCTCTCCGAGGAGGAGTACGCGCGCATCATCCGCCTGATGAACCGCGAGCCGACCTATGTCGAGCTTGGCATCTTCAGCGTGATGTGGAGCGAGCATTGCTCTTACAAGTCGACGCGCGTGCATCTGCGCAAGCTGCCGACCAAGGCGCCGTGGGTGTTGCAGGGGCCGGGCGAGAACGCCGGCGTGATCGACGTCGGTGATGGCGATGCGGTGATCTTCAAGATGGAGAGCCACAACCATCCCTCGTTCATCGAGCCCTATCAGGGCGCGGCGACCGGCGTTGGCGGCATCATGCGCGACGTGTTCACCATGGGCGCGCGGCCGATTGCGATGATGAACGCGCTGCGCTTCGGCGAGCCGGAACATCCCAAGACGCGTCACCTCGTTGGCGGTGTGGTCAGCGGAATCGGCGGCTATGGCAACTGCATGGGCGTGCCGACGGTTGGCGGCGAAGTGAACTTCCACAAGAGCTACAACGGCAACATCCTGGTCAACGCGATGTGCGTCGGCCTGGCCCGCGCCGACAAGATTTTCCTGTCGGCCGCAAAGGGTGCAGGCAATCCGGTCGTCTATATCGGCTCCAAGACGGGCCGCGACGGCATCCATGGCGCGACGATGGCAAGCGCCGAGTTCAACGAGGACAGCGAAGAGAAGCGCCCCACCGTGCAGGTCGGCGATCCCTTCACCGAGAAGCTGTTGCTGGAAGCCTGCCTCGAACTGATGGCGACGGATGCGATCATCGCGATCCAGGATATGGGCGCGGCGGGCCTCACCTCGTCCTCTGCCGAAATGGGCGACAAGGGCGGCAGCGGCATCGAACTCGATCTCGACAAGGTCCCGCAGCGCGAAGCGAACATGACGGCCTACGACATGATGCTGTCGGAGAGCCAGGAGCGCATGCTGGCGGTGCTGAAGCCGGGGCGCGAGGCGGAAGCCGAAGCGATCTTCAAGAAGTGGGAGCTGGACTTCGCGGTCATCGGCATCACCACCGACACCAAGCGCCTTGTCGTGAAGCACAAGGGTGAGGTGGTCGCCGACATGCCGATCACCGCGCTCTCCGACGAAGCACCGATCTATGAGCGCCCCTACGAAAGCCAGAAGCCGCAGGTCGGCAATCCGGTTTATGACAAATCCAAGCCGGTGATCGCGTCGCTGCAGACGATCCTGAGCTCGCCCGATATGGCGTCGCGCCGCTGGATCTGGGAGCAGTACGATCACACCGTCATGGCCGATACTGTGCAGGTGCCGGGCGGCGACAGCGCCGTGGTGCGCGTGCATGGCACGCAGAAAGCGCTGGCGATTACCACCGACGTGACGCCGCGCTATTGCCAGGCCGACCCGTATGAAGGCGCAAAGCAGGCGGTTGCCGAAGCGTGGCGCAACATCACGGCGGTGGGCGCCCTGCCGCTCGCGGTGACGGACAACCTCAACTACGGCAACCCGCAGAAGCCGGACATCATGTGGCAGATCGTGGCCGGCGTGGACGGCATCGGCGATGCCTGTCGCGCGCTCGACTTCCCGGTGATCGGCGGCAACTGCTCGCTCTACAACGAGACCAATGGCGAGGCGATCCTGCCGACACCGGCAATCGGCGGCGTTGGCCTGATGCGCGACGTGACGAAGATGGCGACGGTCGCGTTCAAGCGCGAAGGCGATGCGATCCTGCTGATCGGCGATACCAAGGGCCACCTCGGCCAGTCGATCTACCTGCGCGAGATCGAAGGGCGTGAAGAAGGCGCCGCGCCGCATGTCGATCTGAAGGTCGAACGCGTGGTCGGCGATGTCGTGCGCAAGCTGATCTCCGA
>DATAHD010000318.1:0-1962 GCA_036263395.1 Rhizomicrobium sp.
GTCATTCGAGATGGCGCAGGGGCTATTTCAGAAAGGCCGTTGCATCGGGCTTTGCGACACGGTGATCGTCAACGCCAAGGAGGGAAAGTCTGCGCCGCTGCCCGATGGTTATCGCGAGCATATCGCGGCGCAGATGATCCGCACGAAAGAGGCTGCCTAGAGCGCAATCCGAAAAGTGTGACGCGGTTTTTGGACCAATTGCGCGACGAACAAATAGCTAGCGGCCAGTGAAGTTCGGGGCGCGGCGTTCGAGAAAGGACGCGACGCCTTCCTTGTGATCCGATGAGGCGAAGCATTCTGCCATCGCGGTGAGGTGCACTTTCATGTGCTCGGACACATCGCGCTCGAGACCCGCATAGACAAGGCTCTTGATCCGCGTCACCGAGAACGGCGAGGACTTCAGGTAGCGCTTCGCTTCGGCGCGGGCGGCGTCCATCAGCGCATCGGGTTCGACGAGCTCAGCGGCGTAGCCGATGTCGTAGGCGTCTTTCGCTTCCAGGAAATCGCCGGAATAAAGCAGACGCAGCGCGCGTGATGGGCCGATGAGGCGCGGCAGCAGCCAGGAGCCCGCGCCGGTATCGGGCACCAGACCGCGATGCGCGAAATTCCACGCGAAGCGGGCGCGGTTGGTGACGATGCGAACGTCGCATTGCACCGTGAACTCCGCGCCCATGCCTACCGCGAAACCGTCGATCGCGCCGATCACCGGCTTGGGGCAATCGACGATCTGCCACGGCTTCGAGAGATCGCGCGTCGCCGCGCCGGGTCGTGCGCCGCGGTTTTCGGTCGGGGTAGCCTGCAGGTTGGCGAGATCGGTGCCGGCGCAGAACGTGCCGCCCGCGCCGGTGACGATCACGACGTGGACGTCGGGATCTTCGCCCGCCTGTTTGATGTAGCCCATGAACGCAGCGAGCATGTCGTAGGTCATCGCGTTCTTCTTCTCGGCGCGATCGATGGTGACGGTCGCGATCTTCTCGCTCACGTCGTACTTGATGTGATGGGCGGTCATGGCGGCGGCTCCCTGTTTTCTTTGCGAGAGCTTAGCGCAAACGAAAACGGGCGGGACATGCGCCCCGCCCGCTGTTTCCGTTACGGCTTTGCCGCCCGACTTATTCCGCCGCGATAGCTTGCGGCTGATTTGTGTTGGCGGCGGCGGTTTTGGCCGGGCGCTTGCTGAAGGTCAGTGTGCCGTCGTCGATCTTGCTCCAGCGCAGCATGAAGAGATCCTTGGCGTAGTTCTGATACTGCTTCCACGGCTTCTTGCTGCCCTGCATCGGCAGAACGTCTTTCGCGCGCTGGACGTAGCCGGAGGAGAAATCGAACCACGGTTCGGCCGTCATGTTCGGATCGTTGTTCACCGGCACCGCTTCGCCATAACCCTTGCGATCCATGAAGTTGAGGAGGCGGCAGACCCAATCGCAGGTGAGGTCGGCTTTGAGCGTCCACGACGCGTTGGTGTAGCCGAACGCCTGCACCAGGTTCGGGATGTCGCTGTACATCATGCCTTTGTAGCTGAGCGACTTCGACGCGTTCTTCTGCACGCCGTCGACGGTGATCTGCAAACCGCCGAGGAGTTCGAGATTGAGACCGGTCGCGGTGACGATGATGTCGGCTTCCAGTTCCTGACCCGACTTCAGCTTGATGCCGGTCGGCGTGAAGCGTTCGATGTGATCGGTGACGACCGAAGCCTGACCGTTCTTGATCGCGTCAAACATGTCGTTGTCGGGCACCAGGCAAAGGCGCTGATCCCACGGATTGTACTTCGGCGTGAAGTGCGTATCGACGTCGTAGTCGGGACCGAGCGACTGACGCACCATGCCGATCAGGTTCTTCTTCACCTGCTCCGGCCGCTTGCGCGCGAGATTGAAGAAGAACATGCCGAAGAGGACGTTGCGCCAGCGCGTGATGCCGTAAGCGAGCATCGGCGGCAGGTGATCGCGCAGCCAGTTGGCGGTTTTGTCT
>DATAHD010000319.1:0-5855 GCA_036263395.1 Rhizomicrobium sp.
TTGCCGACGAGGCCGACGGAGATCGCTTTCTTCTCTTTCACCGCGTTCGCGATGAGCGCGAGGGCTTCGTCGAGATTGTCGGTGGAGGTGTCGAGGTAGCGTGTCTCCAACCGCTTTTCGATGCGCGAGCGCTGGCATTCGATGGCGAGCATCGAGGCGCCGGCCATCGTCGCGGCCAGCGGCTGTGCGCCGCCCATGCCGCCGAGACCGGCGGTGAGAATCCATTTGCCGGAGAGGTCGCCGCCGAAATGCTGACGGCCCATTTCAACGAAGGTTTCGTAGGTGCCCTGAACGATGCCCTGACTGCCGATGTAGATCCACGAGCCGGCCGTCATCTGGCCGTACATCATCAAGCCTTTTTTATCGAGCTCATTGAAGTGCTCCCAGTTCGCCCACTTCGGCACAAGGTTGGAGTTCGCGATGAGCACGCGCGGCGCGCCGGTGTGGGTTCTGAACACGCCGACCGGCTTGCCGGATTGCACCAGCAGTGTTTCGTCGGCTTCAAGCTTCTTGAGCGTCGCAACGATGCGGTCGAACGCGTCCCAGTTGCGTGCCGCCTTGCCGATGCCGCCATAGACGACGAGATCCTGCGGCCGCTCCGCCACCTCGGGGTCGAGGTTGTTCATCAGCATCCGCATCGCGGCTTCGGCATACCAATTCTTGCACGAAAGATCGGAGCCATGCGGAGAACGGATGATGCGGGCGTTGGCGTCGGTCATGTGTGCTTCTCGTGAACGTTGTGGCCCTTGAGATAGCGGCCCTGCAGAAGATCGGCGCCGATCCAGTAGGAGAGTTCGGACGGATCGGCGATGTGCCAGATGGCGAGGTCGGCGGATTTTCCCGGCTGCAATACACCGGTTTCGTCTTCGAGGCCCAATGCACGGGCCGCATGGCGGGTCATCCCGGTGAGCGCTTCTTCCGGCGTCAGTCCGTAGAGCGTGCACGCCATGTTGAGTGCCATCAGCGGCGATGCGGTTGGCGAAGTGCCGGGATTGCAGTCGGTCGCGATGGCGATGGGGACGCCAACATCGCGCAGTTTTGCGATCGGCGGCTTCTTCGTTTCGCGCAGGAAGTAGAAGGCGCAGGGCAATACCACGGCGACGGTGCCCGAGCGCTTCATCGCGGCGATGCAATCGTCGCCGACATGTTCGAGATGATCGGCGGAGAGCGCGTTGTAGCGACAGGCGAGCGAGGTTCCTTGCTGATCGGAAAGCTGTTCGGCGTGCAGCTTCACCGGCAAGCCATGCGCCTTGGCCGCGGCGAAGACGCGCTCGGTTTCGGCGGGCGTGAAAGCGATGGTTTCGCAGAACGCATCGACGGCATCGGCGAGATGCTCGCGCGCGATGGCCGGGATCATCTCATTGACGACGAGATCGATATAACCGGTGCGGTTGTCTTTGAATTCCGGCGGCAGGGCGTGTGCGCCCAGAAAGGTGCGGCGAACGCGGACGTTCGCGGCGTCGCCGACGCGGGCGGCGGCGCGGAGCATCTTCATCTCGGTCGCGAGGTCGAGGCCATAGCCCGATTTGATTTCGATGGTCGTTGCGCCCTGCCCCGCCATGGTGCGGGCGCGCGAGGCGGCGCTGGTGACCAGATCGTCTTCCGACGTTTCGCGGGTGGCACGAACGGTGGAGACGATGCCGCCGCCGGCGCGGGCGATCTCTTCATAGGTTTTGCCCTGGGCACGCATTTCCCACTCGCGGGCGCGGTTGCCCCCGAAGACGAGATGGGTGTGGCAGTCGATCAGACCGGGCGTGATCCATGCGCCGTCCAAGCGGCGGGTCTCTTTCGCGGCGGCTTGCGGCGCGTCTTTCGCTGGACCGACCCAAGCGATGCGGCCGTCTTTCAACGCCAGCGCCGCATCGCGGATCGCGCCATAGGGCGCGCCGCCCGGCATCATGGAGGCGGCGTGGCAATCGGTGAAAAGGACGTCCCACATATTGATGTCGCTTGGGGCCGGAATCGCGCCTAACTTACCCTCCGGCATTCAGCAAAGCGCGTGATTTTTCATATGTCCGAACTGGACCGTTTCGATCCGAATCTTCCCGAAAACCGCACTTGGCTTTCCGTTGCCGATCTTCTCGGCAATTTCGCCGAGGCGCGGCTGGCCGTGGTGGGGGCGCCGGTCGGCAAGTTCTCGATCACGCCGGGGCACTGCGATCAGGCGCCGGCGACGGTGCGCGCGGCGCTGAAGCGGATGAGCGTCTACGACATCGAGACCGAGGCGGAGCTGCGCGACATGCGCGTGTTCGATGCGGGCGATGTCAACGTCCGGCTCGGCACGTTGCAGGAAGCACTGCCGCCGATCCGCAATGCGGTGGCAGCACAGCTGGCGAGCCGAGATCTCGTCATTCTGCTCGGCGGCAACAACGCCGTCACGCGCCCCGGTGTGCATGGTGTGGATGCGTCGCTGAAGAACGTCGGCGTGATGACCTTGGATGCGCACTTCGACCTGCGCGACACCGATGGCGGGCTCAACAACGGCAATCCGATACAGGCATTGCTGGATGACGGCGTGCCCGGCGCGCATATCAGCCAGATCGGCATTGCGCCGTTCGCCAACACGAAGAAGGCACATGGCAAGGCGCGCGATGCCGGTATCGCGGTGCGCCACCTGAGCGAATGTTTCGAGCTGGGCTTTGTGAACGTGGTGCGCGAGGAGCTGGAGCGGCTGAGCCATCTGTGCGACCGCATCTATGTCGACTTCGACATCGACGTGATCGACCGGGCGCAGATGCCGTCGGCACCTGGCGCGCGGGCGGGCGGGATTTCGGCGCGCGACTTCTTTGCAGCGGCACGCGAGATCGCGGCGAATGCGAAGGTCCGCTGCGTGGATTTGACCGAGTTCGATCCGTCGATGGATGTGAACGCCATCGGTGCGCTGACCGCGGCGCGGTGGTTCACGGAGATTTTGATGGGATACCAGGAACGCGGAGCCGCCGCATCGGCGAGCGCCGAGCTATCGCTTTAGGGAGACAAACGACAATGACCAAGAACAGGCAGTGGATCTACGCACGCAAACCGAATGCGGAAGTGGGGCCGGAGAATTTCGATCTGAACGATGCAGCGATCGTCGAACCGGGTGAAGGCCAGGTGCTGGTGAAGTCGACCTTGCTGTCGCTCGATCCGGCGAGCCGCGCGTGGATGCAGGGCGCGACGTATCGCTCGGCACTCAACCCCGGCGATGTCATGGCGGGCTGGGGCCTCGGCGAAGTGGTGAAGTCCAACGCCAAGGGGTTCGAGGCGGGCGATCTCGTCTCCGCTGAATTCGGCTGGCAGGAATATGCGACAGTGCCGGGACGCGTGCTGACCAAGCACGATAAGAAGCACAAGCCGGAGCACATCATCGGCGTGCTCGGCATCACCGGGCTCACCGCCTATTTCGGCATGCTGGACGTCGGCAAGCCGCGCGCGGGTGAGACGGTGCTGGTGTCGACGGCGGCGGGTGCGGTCGGTGCGATTGCGGGGCAGATCGCCAAGATTAATGGCTGCCGCGTGATCGGCACGACGGGCGGACCCGAGAAGTGCGAGTGGATCGTCAAGGAGCTCGGGTTCGATGCGGCGATCGATTACAAGGCCGGCGGCATCTACAAGAAACTGAAAGAGGTCACGCCGAACGGGCTCGACGTCTATTTCGACAACACCGGCGGCGATGTTCTGAGCGCGGCGTTGTCGCGGATGAATCTGTTCGGGCGCGTGGCGTGTTGCGGCAACGTCTCGCAATACAACACCGGCGCACCGCAGGGCGGACCGGCGGGTGTGCCGGGCTTCCTCGTCACAAAGCGCATCCGCATGGAGGGCTTTGTCGTAATGGACTTCTACAACCGCCGTGCCCAGGCGGAGGCGCAGCTGGCGCGCTGGGTCGAGAGCGGCGAGTTGAAGGCGCCGGTCGATATTGTCGAAGGCTTCGAGAAGATGCCGAGCGCGCTGGCCGGGATGTTTGCCGGCAAGAACAAGGGCAAGCTGATGGTGCGGGTCGGCTAGAGGGCGAGGCGCAGGATCTCCTCCGCGTCGGCAGCGGTGGTGATCGGGCGCGGGTTGCTGCGCACCACCGGATGCTGCGCGGCATAGCCCGCGATCTTTGCGATGTCGCTTTCCTTCACGCCGACGTCGCCGAGCGTGTGCGGCAGGCCGAGCGTTTGCAGCAACGCGCGCACCGCGTCGCTCGCGCTGCCGTTCGGTTTGCCGAGCGCGGCGGCGATGTCGGCATCGCGCGCGCCGTTGACGGGCGCGTTCCACTTCAGCACCGCCGGCATCATCACACACGACGTGTAGCCGTGCGGCACGCCGTGCAACGTGCCGAGGAGATAGCCGATGCCATGGCTGGCGCCCATCGGCACGCGGCCGAGGCTGGAGGCGGCGAGCCACACCGCCATCTGCGACTGCAGCCGCGCATCGAGATCGTTAGCATCGGCCTTGGTGCGCGGCAGCGCGGTGCCGAACAGCTTCATCGCCTGCAGCGCCGTGCCCTGGATCAGCGGATGGGTTTGCAGCGAACAGTATCCCTCGACCGCGTGATCGAGCGCGCGGATCGCGGTCGACAGCCACAGCCACTCCGGTGTGTGCACCGTGATCGCAGGATCGAGGATGATGACGCGGCCGCACATGTCGGGCGCGGCGTACATGTCTTTCATCTTGCGCGCCGTATCGGTGGCGCCCGCCATGCTGGAGAACTCGCCGCCCGATTGCGTCGTCGGCACGATGATCTGGCGGATGACGGAGGGCTCGCGCGTCGGCTTGCCGGCGAAGGCTTTCAGGCTTTCGACATCGGTGACGCCGTGCGTGAGGCCGAGCTGCACCACCTTCACCGCATCGATCGGCGAACCGCCGCCGACGGTGAGGATGAGATCGGCCTTCGCCGCGCGCACCGCGGTGAGGCAGGCGATGACGGATTCGAGCGGCGTGTGCTCGCCGATGGCATCGAACAGGCCGGCATCGCGCGCGCCGAGCGCGGCGCGGATGGCCGCGATGGTGCCCGTCTTGCGCGACAGCGTGCCGGACGCGACGGTGAAGACTCGGCGCGCGCCGAGCCGCTCCACCTCCTCCACCACCGCCTGCGCCGCCGGCACGCCCCAGCGCACCCGCTCGATCGGGACGGCATCGTAGTGGCCCTGGTTCATGCGGTGCTCCTGTTGGCGAGTCTGGATGGAAGGTGGCGCAAAAGAATAAGCCCCACTTTTGCGGGCGGGGCTCATCTTAGCTGAGTTACTGGGCAGGCCGACGCTGCAAGCCATCAACCGGCCCTACCCATCGGCGCGTTCACGTCACCACGGTCCTGGCGTGGGGCGAGCGCTTGTGTCCCCGACGTCGGGAGGACGGCCCTCTCACCCTTAGCGGAGATGCACGCGATCTGGCATCCGGCTCCTGTATCAATCTCGCGGCGCGGTAACTGGGTGGGTGAGTCTCCGAGGGTTGGGGAGGCAGGAGATTATGGAACATAGTGGGATTTTTCAATAGGAAACTATGCCAATCCCTTTGGACGACAGCTGCTCTCAAATTGAGAACTCACTAAATGGCGCCAATTCGAGTTCAACGAATCACTTCATGTACGAGATTTTTCCAATGGGCACGATTTGACCGTGGTGACTTCATGTCATCAGCATATTTTTGTGTGTTGCCTAAGCTATTGTTTAGTGTAGGAAATTTCCTACACGTCTTATGCAATGTGCATATGATATTGGACGATACAATTTGTATCGTGAAACACGATGTGTAATTGAAGCTTACGTTTGCTGTTTGCAAATCTCGCAAGACAAGCCGAAAGGCTAACTGCGAAAGCGAATAGCAAATGCAACTAGGCCCCAGAATTCCCGTGCGAGGGGAAAACCAGGGCCTAGCCGCAGTACCAAAGGCTG
>DATAHD010000320.1:0-3867 GCA_036263395.1 Rhizomicrobium sp.
GACTCGGTGCGGGCGGAGAGAACCTATAGGCGATATGGCATGAAAACCGCCCGATTCAAGCTTTTCTTCACCTCCCCTTTGCGGGGAGGTCGTTCGCGCAGCGAACGGGTGGGGGCCCGTGGTAGATCGGCTGCGCTCCTCGTCTTACTCTTCACACTTCTGATCGGATCACCCGCACTCGCCGCGCCGGTGAAAATCCTCGCCATCGGCACCAGCCTCACACAGGGCTACGGCCTGCCACCGGGTACCGAAATCCCCGTCGTTCTCGAGGCTCAACTCAAAGCCACCCACATCGACGCAAAGGTCATCAACGCGGGGGTGTCCGGTGACACCTCGTCCGGCGGGCTGGCGCGGCTCGACTGGTCGCTGGCCGATCATCCGAATGTCGCGATGGTTGAGCTTGGCTCGAACGACGCACTGCGCGGCGTGCCGCCGAGGGTGACGGAGAAGAACCTCTCCGCGATCCTCGCCAAGCTGAAGGCGGCGCACATCCCCGTGCTGCTCCTCGGCATGCAGGCGCCGCGCAACCTTGGGCCGGAGTATGCGAAGGAGTTCGATCCGATCTATCCGCGTCTCGCCAAGCAGTACGGCGTCGCGCTGTATCCCTTCGTGCTCGACGGCGTGGCGCTTAATCCAAAGCTGAACCAGGCCGACGGCATCCATCCCAATCCGGCTGGCGTGAAGATCATCGTCGGCAAGCTGCTGCCTTATGTGAAGACGCTGGTGGCGCAGGTGAAGCACTGATGTTCCGCCGTCTGCTTTCCGTCGGCGGGTTCACGCTGCTGTCGCGTATCACCGGCTTCATGCGCGACATCCTGATGGCGTGGACGCTCGGCAAGGGCATCCTGTCGGACGCGTTCATCGTCGCGTTCCTGTTCCCGAGCTACTTCCGCTCCATCTTCGGCGAGGGCACGATCAATCCCGCCTTCCTGCCACGCTATGCGGCGCTGCATGCCCGCGGCGAGCATGAGGCGGCGGCGGTGTTCGCCGACCGTGTGTTTTCCTGGCAGATGGCGGCGCAGTTCGTGATCCTGATCGCGGCGCTCGCGTTCATGCCGTTCATCGTGCATCTCATCGCGCCGGGCTTTGCCGGCAATGCGCAGCAATTCGCGCTCACCGTCGATCTGGCGCGCATCACCTTTCCCTATCTGATCCTGACCGTGGTCGCGATCCAGTTGTCAGCGATGCTGAACGCCATCGAGAAGTTCTGGGCCGCGGCCGCGTGGTCCAACTTTCAGAACATCGGCATGATCGCGACGTTGCTGCTGTGGCACTGGTTTCCCAACGCGGCCTATGCGGCGGCGTATGGCCTGCTGCTCGGCGGCTTCATGCAGCTGTTCTTCATGCTGTGGGCGGCGCAGCGCGATGGCCTGTCGCTGCGCATCTCCTGGCCGCGCTGGACGCCGGAGATCAAGGAGTTCTTCAAGGCCTTCGCCGCCGTCACCTTCGGCGCGGGCAGCGTTCTAATCGCGCCATTCATCGACACAGTGATCGCGAGCCTCTTGCCCATCGGCAGCCGGACCGCGCTTTACTACGCGGACCGCATCAACCAGTTGCCGCTCGGCGTGCTGGGCATCGCGCTGGGCACGGTGCTGCTGCCGCAGATGTCGTCGCGGCTGGCCGTCAACGACCGCGATGCGGCCGACAGCGCGCAGAACAACACCGCGGCGCTGTCGCTGCTGTTGACCCTGCCGTTCGCCGCAATCTTCGTTGCGATCCCCGACACGATCATGAGCGCCATCTTCAAACACGGTGCGTTCGACGCGAACGCGGCGGCGCTCTCCGCCATCGCGCTCGCAAGCTACGGCGTCGGCCTTCCGGCGTTCGCCCTCGTACGCATCGTTGCTTCTACGTTCTACGCACGTCATGACACCGCCACGCCGGCGCGCGCGACGTTCGTCTCCATCGCGGTGAACATCGCGGTGAAGATCGCGCTGGTGTGGGGGCTGCACCTCGGCATCGCCGGCATCGCGCTCGGCACCGCGTTTGGCGCGTGGATGAACGTAACGCAGCTGGTCTATCTCGGCCGCAAGCGCGACCTGCTGCTGATCCGCCCCGAGTTCTGGCGTGCGTTGCTCCCCGCCATCGGCGCCGCAGCACTCACCGGGCTCGCGGCCTATGCCGTGGTGCACTACGGAAACGGCCTGTTGCCGCCGCTCGGCGCGATCCACGACGCGGTTCTGCTTGCGGCGGCGGGCATAATCGGCGTATTGGCCTTCGCCTCGGTCGTTGTTATCTTCCGCCGCCGCCTGCCGCTGGGCAGGTTTGCCACCTGATGCGCCTCTTCGTTGCCCTTTCGATTCCCGACGCGGTCGCCCTGCGTCTCTCCCTGCTGCAATCCGGCGTACCGGGCGCGCGCTGGCAGAAGCGCGAGCAGCTGCATCTCACCTTGCGCTTTCTCGGCGAGGTCGATGGCGCCCAGATGCGCGATGTCGACGACATGCTCGCCGGCATCGAGGCACCGGGATTTTCGCTGGAACTGAAGGGCGTCGGCGAGTTCGGCCACGACAAGCCGCACGCGCTATGGTCCAATGTCGCGCCGAACGAGGCGCTCCTCCATCTGCAGCGCAAGGTCGAGCGCGCGATGCAACAGATCGGCATTGCGCCCGACAAACACAAATACCAGCCGCACGTCACGCTCGCCTACCTGCGCCGCACGCCGCCCGGCATCGTGATGGACTGGCTGACGGATCACGCCCGCTTTGCGAGCGAACCGTTCGAGGTGAGCCGTTTTGCGCTCTATTCGAGCAAGCTCACCTCGGACGGCAGTTCGTACCGTGTGGAGAGGCAGTACGAGCTTAGAGTTTGAAGCCGAGGCCGAAACCGACCAGCCACGGATCGAGTTTCGTGGCCCCGAGCTTCACGCCACCGAGCTTCACGTCAGTGGACAGAAACACCTTCTTCACATCGACATTCAGGAACAGGCCGCTCGTGCCCACCGGAATATCCGCACCGGCCTGCAGTGCCCAGCCGAAGTTGTTGCCGTAGCTGACGTGAGCCGGCAGCAGTCCGCTGTCTTCGGCGCTGTACATGAAGGTGTAGTTCACGCCGGCGCCGATATAGGGACGGATGCTGTCGGAGTCGGGCGCAAAGTTGTACTGCGCGGTCAACGTCGGCGGCAGCAGCCACACGCTGCCGATCTGGCCGAGGCCGGCGATCTTGGTCGTGTGCTTGGTCGTCGCGGCGATCAGCTCGAACGAGATGTTGTCGGTGAGGAAGTACGTGCCGTCGACTTCGGGCACCAGGTTGCCGTCGGCACCCACTTTGATGCCCGGGATGTTGTCGGAGACGTCGGGGAACACGCCCACGGCGCGGACGCGGAGGAGGACATCGCCTGCATCGGCGAGAGCCGGTGTGGCAAGGGCGACAAGCGCTGTCGCGGCGAGAAGTGTCTTGAGAATGCGCATGAAATACTCGCTATCTGCTCTTCAGTTTTCACCCCGGATGCATGCGCGCATCGGCGAGGCGGAACTTTGATCCGGGTCAACGGAGAGCGTGCGAGCGCTTGGTGTTGCTATCCCGCATCACTTTCGATGCGGTCCATGTCGTCATCGGACAGTCCAAAGTGATGACCGATCTCGTGAATGAGAACGTGTTTCACAATAGCACCAAGCGTCTCGCGATGCTCCGCCCAGTAATCGAGGATCGGGCGGCGATAGAGGAACACCATCGTCTGGCCACCATGCGCATGTCCGGCTTCGTGGCCCGCGAGATTGTGCCCCTGGAACAGGCCGAGGATGTCGAACTCGGTCTCCAGCTGCATCTCTTCGACGACATCATCGTCGGGGAAGTCCTGCACCATGAAGACGATGTCGCCGGTCAGGCCGCGAAACTCACCGGGCAGGGCGGCGAACGCCTCGCGCGCCA
>DATAHD010000321.1:0-6641 GCA_036263395.1 Rhizomicrobium sp.
CGAGTTTTCTTTCAAGCGCGCCTGTCAGAACATACTGGCGCAAACCGGTGACGATGTGAGACGCGCGCAGGATCTGCGCATCGAGTGCGGTAAGGATCTCGTTGCCACGCTCCGTAGCTTCTGCTTCGAACGGCGCAGCAATCCGCAAGGCCGAAGCGAAGTTGTGCGCAGCGGCGAGCGGCTGCGCGAGGTCGTGGGCAATGGAAGATGCCATCACCGCGACGGTGTGGAGGCGCGACATCTGAAGCATGCCGCGGCGCAACGTGTCGAGCGAGGCAAGCTCTTCGTTTGCCGCTCGCAGGCGGGCGATGATCGATTGTGCGTCGTCGCGCAACGCGGCACCATCGCCCTTTCGGCCGGTGACCACCGCTTCGGTGACGTCGCGCAGCCGGTGAATGATACAGGCAAGCGATCCATCCTCGTCCAGGATGGTGGAGTTCATAATGCTCCAATGACGCGCCGCAGCGTCTTGGGATTTTCCCAGAAAGTCGAATGTGCGGATCGGCATCGCGTCGCCGCGCCGGTTCTGAACGGTTCTTTCGAGCGACACACGTAGCAGATCGAGGTCGCGGACGGCATTGCGATCGTGCCCTTGCGCGTAAAATGCGAAGACGTTTCGGTTCAGAACATCGTCACGGCTGATCCCTGCCATACGGCAGAAGGCATCGGAAACGTCGAGGATGGAAAAGGACTCGTTCAAAATAACGAAGAGGCCCGGTGCCTTTTGAAACAGCCGGCGGTAATCCAGCAGGCCGCCGTTTGGTGCGCTCACGCATTTCCCTCCCGCGCTTCGACCATTCACGCACAGGTGTACGGATCACCATATTCGAAATTCTACGTACGCGTGTGCCGTCCGCATCAGGTGGGAGCCTTCAACCAATGGCCGGGGATGGCGATCCAGGGGTAACGCGCCGCATCCGCTGCGGAAGCTAAGGGCTCGGGGATCGGATCATCGGCAAAGCAGCCACCCGCGATTCCGGTGGCCTCCGGCATGAAGCCGAAGGATTTCCAGTACAGCGTGGTGCCGCACTGGGTGCAGAAGTGGCGGTGGTAACCAGCCACGCCGTCCTTCGCGTAGACGCGCGTTTCGCCGGTTTTGCCGGTAACGGCTTCATCGGGAAAATAGGCCGACCAGCCGAAGGCGCTGCCGGTGCGGCAGCGGCAGCTCTGGCAGTTGCAGATCGCATTGAGCTGCGGCTCGCCCTCGACGGTGATGCTGGCAGCGCCACAGCAGCAACGGGCGGTTCTGGTCATGTGTGTGCGAGTCTCCAACTTCGAACAGATCGTAGGCGGAAACAGCGATGCCGAAAAAGAAAAGGCCGGGCTTTCGCCCGGCCTTGAGACTTTGCGGAGAGTGTCCTCCCCGCTTGATCGCTTTGCGATCAAGCGACCCCTCCAGCTCGCTCCCGCCTTCGCTCTTCGAGCTTCGGCGGGCAAGTCGCTCGTGGAGGGGTGAGGGTTAGGCCATCGCCTTCTTCAGGTTCTCGTCGACCTTGTCGAGGAAGCCTTCGGTGGTGAGCCACTTCTGATCGGGGCCGACGAGGAGGGCGAGGTCTTTCGTCATGAAGCCCTCTTCCACCGTGTCGACGCAGACCTTCTCCAGCGTGTGCGCGAACTTGTCGAGCGCCGGGTTGTTGTCGAGCTTGGCGCGGTGCGCGAGGCCGCGGGTCCAGGCGAAGATCGAGGCGATCGAGTTGGTCGATGTCGACTTGCCCTTCTGGTGTTCGCGGTAGTGGCGCGTGACGGTGCCGTGGGCGGCTTCCGCTTCGACGATCTTGCCGTCGGGCGTCGTCAGCACCGACGTCATCAGGCCAAGCGAACCGAAGCCCTGGGCCACGGTGTCGGACTGCACGTCGCCGTCGTAGTTCTTACAGGCCCAGACGTAGCCGCCTTCCCACTTGAGGGCGGATGCGACCATATCGTCGATCAGGCGGTGTTCGTAGATGATGCCGGCGGCTTTGAACTTGTCGGCGAACTCCGCATCGAACACTTCCTGGAAGATGTCCTTGAAGCGGCCGTCATAGGCCTTGAGGATCGTGTTCTTCGTGGACAGGTAAACGGGATAGTTGCGGGCGAGGCCGTAGTTCATCGAGGCGCGCGCGAAGTCGCGGATCGAGTCGTCGAGGTTGTACATCGCCATCGCGACACCGGAGCCCGGCGCCTTGAACACTTCCTTCTCGATCACGGTGCCGTCTTCGCCGACGAACTTGATCGTGAGCGTGCCCTTGCCCGGATATTTGAAATCGGTGGCGCGGTACTGGTCGCCGAAGGCGTGACGACCGACGACGATCGGCTTGGTCCAGCCCGGCACGAGGCGCGGGACGTTCTTGCAGATGATGGGCTCGCGGAAGATGACGCCGCCGAGGATGTTGCGGATCGTGCCGTTCGGCGACTTCCACATCTCGTGCAGCTTGAACTCTTCGACGCGGGCTTCGTCCGGCGTGATGGTGGCGCATTTGACGCCGACGCCGTGCTTCTTGATCGCCTCGGCGGCATCGACCGTGACCTTGTCCTTGGTCGCGTCGCGGTGCTCGACCCCGAGGTCGTAATACTCAAGGTTCACATCGAGATAGGGCAGGATGAGCTTCTTCTTGATGAGATCCCAGATGATGCGGGTCATCTCGTCGCCATCGAGCTCGACAACGGTGCCCGTGACCTTGATTTTCTGCATGGATTTTCCTCGGGAAATACGGCTGGGCGGCGGTATAGCGGCGAGGATTGCGGACGTCAAAGTGGGGAAAACGGCTGCTGCGGCGGGCCTGTACATCCGAGGCTCCGCCGCATCAGCGCATATCGCGGACCGCCAGTCTGTCTGGGAGGGGCGGCCCGTCAGATGGACGGGAGGAACCAGACCTACGCCGCGATACGGCCGGAGGGCGGGCGGATCGCAAAGCTCTGGTCCCTCCGCGTCATCTTCGTTATCCCGCGTGCCAGCTTCGGGGGGACGGCACCCGGGACGACGTTGCGACCGGCTTCGGGGGTGAACGCTCGCAACGCAGGAAGGATGCGCCGCCCTGGTGAACAGCTGGTAAGCGCGGAGATATGGAGAAGTACGTAGGTCCCGTGTATCCGGCGCTCAGTGAAAATCGTTCGTCGCGGCGTTGTAGACCTTGTGACCGAGGTTTCCGGCATCGGTCCAATGCTTGATGCGCGCTTTCAACGTAGCGACGCGCTCCGGATATTTGTCCACTCCGATATTCAACAGGGCATCGATCTTGTTGGCAGCCGATAGAGCACTCTTCACCTGTGCCTTGGTCCCGCGTCCTTGATGGTGGATGTCGGCGATGATGGCGCACACCACGTCGCTCTCGCCGTTGATGGCGTACCACTTCGCATAGCGGGCGGACATCTTTCCCTGCAAAATCCCGTTAGCGGTTTTCACCTGAAGATCGGCGCAACTCACACGCTGGTTCGCCCACCAGACGGCGCGCGCGGTTTGCAGCACTTCCTGATCGTCGATCTTAAGTCGTTCGGGATTGAGGTACGCCATGAACTGTTTCAACTGATATTCGCCGGTTGGCGGATCGAATGTCTCCTTCTCGAGATCGATTGCCGTGCCGTCCTTGGCCACGCGAAACACTTTTCCGCCGCGCAATTCCAGATCGGGAAACAGCCTTCTGAATTCGGCATCGCCCAGTGCAGCGCGAAACAGCAGGATAAGGTTGTCGCCTGGCGTGTGCGCGGCCATCTGATAGAAGCCGAACGTAAACTGCGCGCGATCGTAGGTGTTGATCAGGTTGAAGCGGTTCGCGCTCTCACACATTCCGGTAACGTCGAGCAGGAACGCCCATTGATCGATCAACGGGACATAGTGGAGCGCGTCATAAACCGGGCCGCAGTAGGCGTTGCCGGGGAAGTAAAGGCCGAAGTATTTCTTCGCCGGCTGACTGACCTCAACGCCCGCGAGATATTCGACTTCGCCAGCCGCCGTTCGTTTGGCGAACCATTTTCCACCGTCTTTCCTCAGAGTGAACGCGTAATCATCCTGCAAAGACGCGGCGGTCAAATCGACCGTCAGGGCCAATGTCGAGCCCGGGAAGTCGCCGAAAAACAGACCCTGATCGCCCGAATACGCTGCTTGAAAGCGCGCCAGGAAATCGGGAACGCTCAGTTTGACCACCCGATGTTCCGTGTTCGAGTAGTTGTAGACCCAGCCGTCGTTGTACACACCGACATGCTTCTGCGGGATGTTCTGCATGATGTGCGATGGAAGATCGACCACATCCTTGCGGGTGACGAATATCAGCTGGCTCTTGGTCAGGTCCGCGTTCGCCCAAAGGCCGACACGTGGGCACTGGGCAAAGAGTTCATGCACGCGAATATTCGCAGGCGCCCTGGAGCCACCCGCAAACTCCTTGCA
Organism: Rhizomicrobium sp.; assembly: GCA_036263395.1. Taxonomy (GTDB): domain Bacteria; phylum Pseudomonadota; class Alphaproteobacteria; order Micropepsales; family Micropepsaceae; genus Rhizomicrobium. The sequence continues at coordinate 4,361 of DATAHD010000321.1, forward strand.
ATTGTAGGAGAAGGTGAAGCCCATGGCGTGCGAGACGAAATGGGCGCAATGGTTGGATCCGGGATCGTGAAAGTTGTTTCCACAAATGTCGCTGATGTTTTTGCCGAGAAATCCGTCCAGATTGGGTACAGCCATTTAAAGTCTCCCGTGGAAAATCGCGCTGCATCGCAGTCTTGAATATGGCCGCATAATCCATCTGCAACCTGTAATAATCAATACGTCGGATACCTGCCATGATTGCTCCCACCATCATTCTTTCGCAGCCGCAGCTTGGCGAGAATATCGGCGCGGCGGCGCGGGCCATGGCGAATTTCGGGCTGACGGATTTGCGGCTGGTCGCGCCACGCGACGGCTGGCCGAACGAGAAGGCGCATCGCATGGCGGCGGGCGCCGCGAGCGTCATCGACAACACGCGCGTGTTCAAGACGTTGCGCGAGGCGGCGGGCGATCTGAACCTGGTGTTCGCGACGACGGCGCGCGATCGCGGCGCGACAAAGGAAGTGATCACGCCGGCGGAAGCAGCGAAGCGGCTGCGGCGTGCGGTGACACAAGGGCACAAGACGGCGATCCTGTTCGGCAACGAGCGCGCCGGCCTCGACAATGACGAGATCAGCCTGGCCGATGCGGTGATCACGATTCCGACGTCGGAGTTCGCCTCGCTCAATCTCGGGCAGGCGGTGCTGCTGACGTCCTATGAATGGTTTCGCGCCGCCGATGCGACGCCACCCGCGAAGATCGAGCACGGACCGGTGCATCGCAAACCGACGCGCGAGGAGATGGTCCAGCTGTTCGAGCATCTGGAGCGCGAGCTGACGGATCGCGGCTTTCTCTATCCGCCTGACAAACGCGGCGTGATGGTGCGCGCGATCCGCGCGACGCTGCATCGCGCCAAGCTGACGTACCAAGAGGTGCAGACCCTGCGCGGCATGATCGTGGCGCTGACCAAAGGCAAGTTTCGCGGCAGCAATCCGAAGTCCGAGTAAAGCGTCCTTGACACACCCGGTGACCCTGCCTATGTAAAGCATGCTTTACGACAAGCAAGCTTTACAAGGAGGTTTGCCATGACAGGAACAACCGCCGCGCCGGTGAAATATGCGGGGCGCGATTACATGATTGAGATGATCGTCGTCGCGGCCCTGTATGTCGGGCTGTCGGCGTCGCGCCACTGGATCATTGCGCACGCACCGACGCCGGGGCTCGCGCTGGTCGGGGCGGCGGTCCCGGCGCTGCCGATCTGGGGCATGTTCTGGGTGGTGTGGCGCTACTACCGCCGGATCGATGAGTTCGAGAAGCAGAAGTTTCTCGAGACCCTCGCCCTCTCCTTCGGTATTGGGTCGAGCCTCGTCTGCACCTGGGCGTTCCTTGCCGATGCCGGGCTCTCGCAGCTCGACATCACCTGGGCGTTCCCGACGTTGGCGGTCACCTGGGCGATCGCCGGCGGCATCATGCACTTCCTGCGCCGCTGATGAAAAACATCCTTCCCCAGCTGCGGGCCGAACGCGGCATGACACAGGCCGATCTTGCGGATGCGCTGAACGTGTCGCGGCAGACAGTGAATGCGCTGGAGACCGGACGCTACGATCCCAGCCTGCCGCTCGCCTTTGCGATCGCCAGGCTGTTCAAGAAGAAGATCGAGGATGTGTTCGATCCCAAGTGACAGGGGCCGAAATGATCAGTGGCAGATGTTGTCGCCGTCGCGATGCCACCAACTGCCGCCGGCGATGCACTTGCCGGCGTGTTCGACGGAATTGCCGGTGACGACGGCACCGGCCCGCCGGTTCAACTGGATCCCGACGCCAACGCCCTGGATCGTGTTGTCTTTCACGATGGCGGGGCGATAGCGGACGATCTCCGCCGATTCCTGATGATGCTCGAAGCCTGTGAGCTCGGGCGGCAAATGCTCCAGCGGGCGTAGCGCATCAGGTGTCTCGACCAGAATACCGATGGCCGCGCTATTGATGGTGTTGGACTCGAAGCGCATCCCGCCGCCGTAAATACCGGCGGCTGCCCCACTCGAGCCGATGATCTCCGCGTTGCTGACGACGGCGTCCGTGCCGGACGCGACGATCACGCCGTCGATATTGTCGCGCAGCTTGGCACCCGAGACCTCGACCTGCCCCTGCTGGCCGGGTGCGAAACGCATCGCTGTCCGCGCCTTGCGGATATCGCTGTCGGTGATTTTAAGACCGCGTGGACCGGATGACGCCAGGATGCCGACGGCACCACCAATGAAGGTGCCGCCTTCAATTGTGCCATCGGTCCGGTCGAGTCCGACGCCGAT
>DATAHD010000322.1:0-2502 GCA_036263395.1 Rhizomicrobium sp.
TGCTCTCGCGGTCGAGCACGCCGAAGCCTTCGGCCCACGCGATCTTCCCGCCTTCCATTACCGCCACGCTGACGGCCGGCACACCGTAATGTGCCTGCCTTTCGGCCATCGTCCAGCGGGTGTCCTGGCCCTCGATCCGTACGATCGGCAAAAGACCATTTGCGACGCTTTGCGCTTTCGGATCGGCAGCCATGCTGTTCCCCTTATATGAACATCGTATATATTCACACGGGAGCCGCCTCTCTTCAAGCTTGGCGTCTTTGAGGATGCGCCCATGCCTGTGACGGTCGAACGCGATGTGATGGTGCCGATGCGCGACGGCGTGCGTCTGGCGACGGACGCCTACTTCCCGGATGACCACGGGCCGGGTACGCCGGTGCTGCTCTACCGCACGCCTTACTGCAAAGACGAGATGGCGAAGAATTTCGGGTTCTCCGAATTCTTCGCGAGCCACGGCTATGTGGTGGTGCAGCAGGATTGCCGCGGCTGTTTCAAATCGGAAGGCGACACCGATTTCCTCCGCCCGGAGGCGGCAGACGGTTATGACACACTGCAGTGGATCGCGGCCCAGCCGTGGGGCGATGCCGATGTCGGCAGCTGGGGCACCTCGTGGTCCGGCTGGACGCAGACCGCGATGGCCGCGATGGGGCCGTCGCGCCTGAAGACGATGGTGCCGATGATGAGCGGCACCGACGCCTATTCCAGTTCGGTGCGACATGGCGGGGCGCTCGAGCTGCGCTGGATCGCGTGGGCGTTCTGGCACGCAGCAGAGAACACGCAGGCCGGGTTGAAGACGGACGAGGCCGAGCGCGCGCTGGTGCATGCGGAAAAGCGGTTCAGCGACTGGCTGAAACAATGGCCGATCCGCCGCGGCGAGACGCAGCTGCGCCATGTACCCGCTTACGAGCGCTGGGCGTTCGATCTGCTCGAACACGAAGACCGGGGCGATTACTGGGAGCATCCGTCCTATCGCCCGGAAGCGCGCTGGCCGAATTATCCGCAAGCCTCCGCGCTGCATATCGGCAGCTGGTACGACAGCTACACCCGCGCGACGTTCGAACACTTCGTCGGCCACCGCGAGCACGGCATCGGCAAAACAAAGCTGCTGATCGGCCCGTGGATGCACGGCACGACGACGGTGGAGCAGAGTTTCTCCGGTGAGGTCGAATTCGGCCGCGACGCCGCGATCGCGAACTATCAGCACCTGCTGCTGGCATGGTTCGATCACGAACTGCGCGGGCAGGGCGCGGACGAACGCGCGCCGGTGCGCCTCTTTATTATGGGCGGCGGCAGCGGCGGTCGCGATGCCAATGGCCGCCTGCTGCATGGCGGCGTCTGGCGCGACGAAAAGGAATGGCCGCTCGCCCGCACGGATTTCCAGCGCTTCCATTTGACGGCCGCCGGCGGTCTGGCGCACGAGATTCCCGCCGCGGGGGCGCGCACCTATCGCTACGATCCGAACGATCCGGTGCCGAGTATTGGCGGCAACGTCTCCTCGCATCAGAACGTCATCGCCAATCCGCCCGCGAACTATCACGCGCTGCCGAGCGATCAGCGCAAACAGCCGGTCGTCGCCGCCGGTGGTTTCGATCAGACGGGGAGCAAGGCGAAGTTCGCGATAAAGCCGAGCGACGGGCCACTGGCCGAGCGCAGCGATGTCCTCGTCTTCCAGACGCCGCCGCTTACCGAAGCGACGGAGATCACTGGGCCACTAAAGGTCCATCTCTGGGTCAGCAGCAGCGCTGCCGATACGGACTTCACGGCCAAGCTTATCGACGTCTATCCGCCGTCATCCGATTGGCCCGACGGATATGCGCTGAACATCGGCGACAGCATCATCCGTCTGTGCTATCGCGATGGCACCGGCATCGCAAAGCCGGCCGCGCCGAACACCATCGTTCCGGTAACCATCGAGCTCTATCCAACCGGCAATGTCTTCGTCGAGGGGCATCGCATCCGGCTGGATATCTCCAGCTCCAACTATCCACGCTTCGACCGCAACCCGAACACTGGCAAGCCCTACGTCGAAGCGAACGATACCGTCGTTGCCGAGAACACGCTCTATTTCGGCCCTGAGCATCCCTCGCACATCGTGCTGCCCATCATTCCTGCCTGAGTGACGCCATGCTTCACCACGACACCACGCACTTCTACATCGCCGGCCGCTGGGTGAAGCCCGCCACTGATCGCCACCTCGCCGTTATCAGCCCGGCGAACAATGCCGAGCTCGCGCACATCTCGCTGGGCAGCGAGGCGGACGTGAACGCCGCCGTGGCTGCGGCGCGCGAGGCGTTCGAGCCGTTCTCGCAGTGGACGGTGGCCGAGCGCATCGCAATGCTCGAGCGCATCGTTGCGGCTTATGAGCCGCGCATGGAAGACATCGCGCAGTCGATCAGCCGCGAGATGGGGGCGCCCATCGCCATCGCCCGCGGCTCGCACGCGCCGCAGGGGCTCGGCCATTTCCGCGAAGCCATCGCGGTGCTCAAAACCTTCCGGTTTGAA
>DATAHD010000323.1:0-3922 GCA_036263395.1 Rhizomicrobium sp.
GACGGTGTTGAGCGTGCCGACGAGGCCGAAGATGAGGGCGAACTTGCCGCTGACCGCTAGGGCGATGGAGATCGGCGCGCTGATCGCCATTGCGACCACCGGACTGCCGCCGCGGTTCACGGTTGCAAAGATGCGCGGCAACAAACCGTCCATCGCGAGGGCATAGATCACACGCGGACTGCCCATGATCTGCGCGTTGGTGGCGCTGGATACGGTGATCATCGCGGTGATGGCGAACAGCATGGCGGGGATCGCGCCGCCGATGCGGTCGAGCACAACAGCGAAGGGCAATGGCGAGGCGGCGACACCGGCGGTGCCAAGCGCATGCAGCAGCGCCCAGTTGATCGCGACATAGAGTGCGGTGGTCAGCACGACACCGAAGGCGAGCGAGCGCGGGATCGTGCGCGCGGGATCGACATTCTCGCCTGAGAAATAGATCGGCTGCCACCAGCCGGCATAGGCGCCGGTGATCAGCTGATAGGCGAGGATGATCGACGCCCAACTCCACACCGGTGAGGCGGCGAGATGCGTCTCTGGTTCGGTGGGACCGGCAAGCACCGCGGCGGCAATGGCGAAAGCGAAGAGCGCGATGGCTTTGGTGAAGCTGGTCGCTTCCTGAATGACGCGGCCTTCGCGCAGGCCGAGCATGTTGGTGCCGTAGAGCGCCAACTGCACCGCGATGGCGACGGCGATCTTGTGCGCGGCGGCGGCCGGCCAGACGAGCGGGAGGAATTCGGCGAAGGCGGTGGTGGTCGCGGCGATGGCGGCGAGGAAGGAGAGCCAACCGGTCCAGCCGACGACGAGACCGGCAACATCGCCCAGCGCCCGATGGGCGAAGTTGTAGGGGCCGCCGGTTTTGGGAATGGCGGTACCGAGTTCGGCGTAGATGTTCGCGGTGATCGCGGCCTGGATACCGCCGAGCACCCAGAGCAGGACGATGAGGCCGGCGCTGGAGATCTCGCCCGCGATCACGTTGGGCGAGCGCATGATGCCCGCGCCGATGGTGGCGCCGATGGCGGTGGCAGCGCCGAAACTGGCGCCGAGGATTTTCAGCAGCTGGCCGCGGCCGGGCGGTACGATGGCGGTGTCCGTCATGCGGCGACGCTACGCGAAAGCGGCGCGGCCGGAAGCGAACATTTTGAATCACCGACTGACTGTTGCTGTCGGCTCAAGCCGAAGCCTGCCGCGCCCGCCGTGCAATCCAGGCGAAGGGGACGCAGAGGACAATCATCACGGCAGCGGCGATGGCGCCCTGATAGTCGGCGTAGTTGAACAGCACCATCAGCGACGCGTCGATCACAACCGCCAGAGCCGGCAGCACCGGATAGCCGACGGCGCGATAGGGGCGCGGCAGATCGGGCTCGCGGCGGCGCAGGATGAAGAACGAAATTTCGGTGAGAAGCCCGGTCAGCGTATCGAGCGTACCGATGAGGCCGAAGACGAGGCGGAATTGTCCCGTCGCCGCGAGTGCAATCGAGGCGACGCCGGAAATCACATACGCCCAATGGGGACTGCCGCCCGCGTTCACGGCAGCGATCTGGTGCGGCAGGAGGCGGTCACGCGACAGCGCGAAGAGCGTCCGCGGTGCGATCATGATGTTCGCGTTGGTACAGGACAGCACAATCACCATCGTCGCGAGACTGACCAAGGTCACCGCCGTTCCACCAAGCGGGCCGGACAGTGCATCGGCAAACGGCACCTTTGATGCGCTGAGCGTGGTGGGGCCCAAGGCATGTAACAGCGAAGCGTTGACCAGGATGTAGAGGACGGCGGTCATGGCGAGACCGATGAAGATGCCGCGCGCGACGCTTTTGCCGGGCACGACGTTTTCTTCGGAAAAATAGACCGGCGCATCCCACCCCGCATAAGCACCGCGCACCAGATGGTAGCCGTTGATGATCCCAGCCCAGGTGAGGGCGGTACCGAGGTCGGGCATCGAAGCCGACGCCGGTGGGGGGACCAGGAACACCGCGAGCGCCGCCATAACAAAGAGCAGCGCGGCTTTCGCGAAGCTTGTCACCTCCTGCAGCGCACGCCCTTCCCGCAGGCCCAGAATGTTCGTGCCGTAAAGGATGACCTGCAGGGCGACGGCGATGCCGGCCGTGTGCGGCGCCATGGCTGGGGCGAGCTTGCCGAGGGCATCGGCGAAGACGATGGAGTTGGCAGCGGTGCCGGCCACCGTCGCGGCCCAGGTGCCCCAGCCCACGACAAGACCCGGGACATCGCCCATCGCGCGATGCGTAAAGACATAAGGCCCGCCGGCTTGCGGCACCGACGTGCCAAGCTCTGCGTAGACATTGGCAGCGAGCGAGGCATGCACCGCGCCGACGACCCAGATCGCAAGAATGACGAGTGTGCTGTCGATGTCGCCGGCGATGCGCGCGGGTGCGCCCATGATGCCCGAGCCGATCATCGAGCCGAGCGCGACAGCGACGCTGAATGCAAGGCCCAGAATGTGAAGAAGATGATTGCGCGAAACAGATGCGGTGCTGACTGACATGCTTCCCCCGAGGCGATGACCGACCTTGGCACGTCTGGCGCCCACCTCCAATGCACCCACCAAGGATGGCGCGATCAGACAAGACCGAAGGCACGCATCGCACTATCCGGACAGCGTCGTGCCGGGAAGTGGAAGACAGCGCAAACAAAAAGGGACGAAGCAAGCGCTTCGCCCCTTTTTGCTGGTGAACCCAAGAAGCTTAGATCGCTTCCTTCAGTTCCTTGGCGACGCGGAAGCCGACCTTCTTGCTCGCCTTGATCTTGATCGCTTCGCCGGTGGCGGGGTTGCGACCCATGCGGGCGGCACGCTTGCGAACCTGGAAGATGCCCAGACCGTTGATGCGGATCTTGGAACCCTTCTTCAGGTGCTTGGTCATCAAAGCAACCGTGTCTTCCAGGATGGCCGTGGCCGCCTTGTTGGACAGTTCGTGCTTCTCAGCCAGAGCGGCGCCGAGCTGGCGCGTGCTGACGGTTTCGACTTTCACTTTCGGCGCGGCTTTCGCCGCTGCTGCTGCTGCCATTGTTCTTTCTTTCCCTCTGCGAATCACAAAGACACCCGATTTTACTGCATTTCCCATGCACGCAAGCGAATAAGTGCCCATTTTTCGGGGGTTTCTTGCGCTTTTGGGCGGCCAAAGCGCCGCGCGGGTGCGGTGTGTTGACTCGGCGCGCCCGGCAGCGGAGCGTTTGGGCCAATAATGGGAGGACAAAATGAAAGCAGAGCCGTTCGTTCGGGGCGTGTATTTCGGCGAGGGCGTGCGCTGGCACGACGGCCGCTTCTGGTACTCCGACTTCTATAAGCACCAGGTTTCGAGCGTCGCGCCGGACGGGACGGAAAAGACCGAAGTGAAGACCGAGGACCGACCGTCGGGGCTCGGCTGGCTGCCCGATGGACGGCTTTTGTTTGTCGAAATGCTGAGCCAGCGGGTAATGCGGCGCGAGAAGGACGGTTCTGTTGCGCTGCACGCGGATCTGAAAGGGCTCGCGATCTTCCACACCAACGACATGATCGTGGACGCGCACGGCAACGCCTTTGTCGGCTGCTTCGGCTTCGATCTCGATCATTATATAGAAGAGCATGGCGTGGGGCCGCTGTTCGCCGAACCGGGACCGCCGCGGGCACCTATTATGAAGGTGACGCCGGACGGCAACGCCTCCATCGCCTCGCCCGGACATCTGTTCCCGAATGGCATGGCGATCATCAACGGCGGCAAGACTCTGGTCGCAGCGGAGTGCTTTATTCCCGGTCTGACCGCGTTCGACCTGGCGGCGGACGGCACGCTGTCGAACCGGCGGATATTTGCGCAGCTGTCGAAAGATCCACCGTCCGTCGTGCCGGACGGCATCTGCGCCGACAGCGAAGGCGCGATCTGGTGCGCCAATGCGCTCGGCAAAGAGTGTGTGCGGGTGGGCGAAGGCGGCA
>DATAHD010000324.1:0-10445 GCA_036263395.1 Rhizomicrobium sp.
AAACCGGTAGCCGACAACGCCAAGCCCGACGGTCGCGCAAAGAACCGCCGTGTGGAACTGGTGAAAGCGAAGTAGCTTTACGAGGCGGTGGGACCTAGCGCCCCACCGCTTCCATGCCCTTGAAAGCGACCTGATAGCCGATGCCGTCGATGAGGCCTTTGATGTCGACCGGCGGCGGGGCGTCGATGCCGCTGCCCTTTGGGCGGCGGTTCAACTCGGCGACACTAAAGCCCATCTGCGCATCGTAGGTACGATCCGGCTGATTGCGCAGGCGCTGCTCGGCTTCATACCACTGCACCCGGCCGCTGGAGTCCGGGCAGGTGTCGCGCTCGCCGCCGCTGGCGCCCCAGCGCAGTTCGATGCAGCTGTAGGGATCGAACGACATCTGGAACAGGCGCTTGGCCATGTCGTCGAAGGTCATCGCGACGGGGCGCTTGCTCGAGTTGAGGTAGGTGATCGTGCAGGCCTGGCTTTGCGCGTTGTAGGCGCTCTGCAGATCGGCCTTCAGGTTGTTGCCGTCGTAGACGATGCGCGGATCGCGGTTGATCCAGAGGCCGATCATCTCCTGCATGTCTTTGTAGAACTGCGCGAAGGCCGTCTTGATGCGCGCGTCGCGCGAGGGGGTCGAATAGCTCTCCCACTCCTCATTCTCCGAACCGTAGATGTTGTTGGGCAGACGCGCCGGATGCGGCTTGGACGCAATGTTGTCCGCGAAGGCGAGATCGACGTATTGGGCGCGGTCCTTCAGGTCATTGCAGAGGGTCTGCATCGTCGCCTTCAGTTCATAGACCGGGTTGAAGTCCATGCGGCCGCCGGAGACGGCGACGCGGACGTACTCATAGAAGCCAAGCTGCTGGCCGTTGTAGACGAAACGCGCTTTGGTCACATCGTCCGGATCCTTGTTCGGCTCGGTGCCGACGTATTGGACGAGCGAGAAGTCCGCGATCTGGGCATTCTCCGCATAGGCCATGTGGCCGCCGAGGAGTGCGCCGCCCGGTCCACGATGCGCACCCACCAGCTGGAACGGACGCCAGTTTTTCAGGCCACCGCCGAGACGCGCCGGACTCTGGCCGAATTGCGCACCGTAAACGCTGCGCGTGATCGTGAAGTCCGGATGCGCGTCCATGTAGTAGGCGCGGCCATCGGCATCAACCTTGTAGATGATCCCGACGTGGCCGTTCACGTCGTAGACGATGCTGCCGGCGCGGATGCTACCCGGCTGCAGCGCCGGGGCGTAAAAGTCGGAGAGCACGCCCTTCTTCTCGTTGGCATCGGTCCGGTAGGTGCCGCTGAAGACGCTGCCCAGCATCTCTGCGATGGCGCGCGGGGCATTGATGCCGTCGCCGCGGTCGATGATGTCGTGCCGGCTGACGGCGCGATTCGGGACCTTGGTGTAGCGCAGGTCGCCGCCAGTGCCGCTGACCGCATCGACGTAGGACATTGGCAGGTTGTTCTTCCAGGCGTAGTAGGCCCGCAGCAGGTACGGGAGCTTGGCGCAGTCGACGTCGATGTCCATGAACGACTGGTCAGTGTTACGGAACGGGTTCGCCGCGTTGCGCAGGCAGCTTTGGGTCGAGGAGCAGTTGGTCTCGCCCAGGGCGCGGACGAAATCGCCGAAGCCCTTCTCATCGGCGTCGGACCAGTGGTCCTTCGTGATCCGCCACGGTGCGGCGGAGGCCGCAGGGGCCATTGCAAAAAGCACCAAAGCCGCGAAACCCGCCGCGAGCCAACGCATGTCGTCCATCCCACCTCAGTTGGAATGGAGCGTCTGGTCGCGGCCGATTATAGTCAAGAAAGATTAGCGTTAACTGAGGCTTACAGATCGCTTTTCAACGACTCTGTGACGTCAGGTCGGATGCAGGCTTAACGACTACGCCTCGCCGCCGGGCATGTTGGCGGTACATTCATCCCGGCGACATCGACATAGGCGTCGTTGCCGCCCGGCCGCTTCACCTTGACGATGATGCCGCGCACGTCGGGCGCATTCCGATTGCTCGCCGGGGCATCGGCCGGTGCCACGGGATAGCCGTACACGTCGACGCCAGGCGTCAGGTCAGCGCTGCCGCGGTGCGGATTGCAGGGGCCGGGACGCGGGCCTTGCAGGACCGGGTTGTAGGGCGTCGGGTGCGCGATCCGGCCGAAGCCGTAGCTGGCGAGCAGCGCCGCGCCCAGCCCGGCGAGCAAGAGCAGTGCCCTGCCCCGGCCGGGTTTGCGCGTCTGGTCTCGGACCGGTTTCCACATCGCGCCAGTGTGCCGGAGCGAGGTGAAGAGACCGTAAGGCATCGGGAACTTTGTGCGACACTTGGCGGCCGCCCTCCGCGAGTCGCCTGTCATGCTCGAACGCCTGTTTGGCCTGTCCGCTCACGGGACCACGGTCCGCCGCGAACTGATCGCCGGAGCCACGACATTCCTGACGATGGCGTACATCATGTTCGTCAATCTGAAGATCCTGTCGTCGGCAGGGCTCGATCCGGGCGCGGTGTTTGTCGCGACCTGCGCGGCGAGCGCGCTGACGACGATGCTGATGGGGCTCTATGCCAACCTGCCGATCGCGCTGGCGCCCGGCATGGGGCTCAACGCGTATTTCGCGTTCGCCGTCGTTCCGGCGCTCGGCGGCAACTGGCAACTCGCGCTCGGCTGCGTGTTCCTGTCGGGCATCCTGTTCGTGATCCTGTCGGTGTCGCCGGCCCGCGAGTGGTTGATCAACGCGATACCGCAGAGTTTGAAGCTCGCCATCGCGGCGGGCATTGGGTTGTTCCTGGCCTTGATCGGGTTCGAGAACGCCGGGCTGATCGTCGGCAGTCCGGCGACGCTGGTGCAGAGCGGCGCACTGACCAAGGCGCCGGTGCTGATCGCGGCGGGTGCGTTCATCCTGATGATCGGGCTGGCGGCGCGCGGCGTGATCGGCGCGGTGCTGATCGGCATCATCGCGGCGACAGTGGTTGCGGTGATCGGGCATTTCGAGCCGGTGCCGGGGCTTGTTTCCATGCCGCCGGCGCCGACGTTCTTCGCGATGCAGTTCACCGGCGCCAGCGCAGCGGTGATCGCGACCGTGGTGTTCGTGTTCCTGCTGATCGACATGCTGGACACCAGCGGCACGCTGACCGCCGTGGCGCATCAGGCGAAGCTGCTCGACGACAAAGGACACCTGCCGAACGCGCGGCGGGCGCTGACGACCGATGCGGTCGGCACGATGATCGGTGCGGCGCTCGGCACCTCACCGGTGACGGCCTACATCGAGAGTGCGGCCGGCACGCAAGCCGGTGGCCGCACAGGGCTCACCGCGGTCGTGGTGGCAGTGCTGTTCCTGCTGAGCCTGTTCTTTGCACCGCTGGCCGGTGCGGTTCCCACTTATGCGACCGCGCCAGCGTTGATCTTCGTCGCCGCGCTGATGGCGAAGGGGCTGAAAGACATCGCGTGGGACGACATCACCGAGAGCGTCCCCGCCCTCGTCACCACGCTCGCGATCCCGTTCACGTTTTCCATTGCAGCGGGTATGGGCATTGGCTTCATCACCTATGCCGCGATCAAGCTGGTATCGGGCCGCTGGCGCGACATCAACGCCGCCGTGGCGGTGATTGCTGTAGCGTTCGTGCTAAAGATTATCCTGAGCAGCTGACGTGTGCTGCTCGATTTCATTTTCATCATCCTCAGCTTCAACCCACAGAGATGGCCGCTTAACACGGCGGGGCAATAGCGTGCCGTTATCACCAAATGCCTTCTCAAGCGCTTTGGTATTCAAACCACTGACGTCGCTGAGATCAGCGCCAAAAAAATTCGCCTCGGTCAGATCGCTCCGCCCCATACTTCCGCCTTTGAATTTCGCGGCCTCGAAGTCCGCGTCCTTCAGATTGGAAGAAAAGAACTGAACGTATCGAAGCGTGCTCCCCGAGAAATCAGCTTCTCCAAGATCGCATCTGTAGAAGCGACATCGATCAATTTCGATCGCGGCGAATCCCGCTCTGGGCAATCGACAGTTTCGAAAGGAAACGCCCAAAAGTATTCCGTCAGACAAAAAGGTAGTGGTGTCCTCAAGCCCGCAGTCTGTCACATTGGCATGGACCAAGGAGCTGGCTTCGAAAAAGCTCGATCGTGCAACATCGCAGTTAGTAACTCTAGCGCCAGTCAAATCCGCCCGATAGAAGTTTGCTCTCGAGAAACTTCCGGTCAAAACAGCCTTCTGTAGATTTGCTCCAGTGAAATCTAATTCTTGTTTTCTTGCTTCCTCCACTCTAACGCGCCCTATCGAGCGGCGGCCGATCACTGTCAGTATGGCCTGAATATCCACACGAACGTCTGGGACATGGTAGGCCCATGTCAAATCTCTCTCACCGTTCTGCACTACTCCGGGGTCGCGAATGGGCTCTCCACAGTTCGAGTGGTTCCTGACATAGGCGCACAGCACTTCCATTATGGGCCAGTGATCGCGCGCAGAATCCTGTGCAATGCGCTCAAGCGCATATATCGCGCCCAGCCTAACCTCCAGGTTCGCCTCGGTCATTGCGAACTGAGTAGGCTGCGCACCATCGCTACCTTCGCGCCATACTTTGACTTCGCGCGTTGCACCAAGCTGCTCAACTGCTCGAGTAAACAACGATGTGTAATGACCTTCGCGTTGGATGCCAGTTTGCTGATGAGCAACTGCCGTGCGCCAAATTACAAACGGCGCCCCAATAGCGCCAGCGAGTGGTAAAAGTACCTTGTAGATGTCATCAGAGTTTCCATTGGTAAGGACATCAAAAGCTCGACCAAATAATAGCACCAAGACAAATACGTACACGCCAGAGCAAACTAAGCCAATTCCCACCACCGGAGCGGAAGCCCCGGGCCACAACCGGTGTTTAAGAGCCTCCAAAGTTCGTTGTAAGGGCAGTTTAACGAGAGATATCCAGCTCGCCTGCTTGTTTTCCAAATTGCCCCTCGATCCCAGTATTTCGCAATACTGATCTGCTATCGGTCAAACTTCAATTTCGTAACGTCAGCATTGCCAATCGCAAAGGCGACCCGTATGGCTTGAGGCACGGGGCCCTGAACGATGTCTGACGAAACCACCGCCTTTACCGGCGCGCTCGATCCATCCCTGCCGGAGGCGGATACCTCTCCCGGCGGGCGGGCACCGGCGTTTGGGTTCATCTTTCTGAGCGCCATCATGGGCGCGATGACGATCGGGATCATGGTTCCGATCCTGCCGTCGCTGCTGAAGCAATTCGTCGGCGGCGACTCTGCGGTCGCGTCCGAGTGGAACGTGCTGTTCGCGACCTGCGGCGGGTTGATGAGCTTTTTCTTCGGGCCGATCCTTGGGTTGCTGTCGGACCGTTATGGCCGCCGCCCTGTCCTGCTGATCTCGCTGTTCGGTCTTGGGCTCGACTTTCTGTTCATGGCGTTTGCGCCGACACTGGCGTGGCTGTTCATCGGGCGGCTGATCAGCGGCGCGACGTCGGGGTTGTTCTCCACCGCCAATGCCTATGTCGCCGACGTGACGCCGCCACAGGATCGCGCGCGGGCGTTCGGATGGATGGGATCGGCGTTTGGGTTCGGCTTTCTCGCCGGCCCCGCCATCGGCGGCCTGCTGGGCAATTACAGTTTGCGCCTGCCGTTCCTCGTGGCGGCGGTGATCACGCTGCTCAATGCGATGTACGGCCTGCTGGTGCTGCCAGAGTCGCTCTCGCCCGAAAAGCGCATCAAGTCGTTCGACTGGCGCCGCGCCAATCCGGTGGGATCGCTCAAGCTGCTGCGCTCGCATCCCGATCTGTGGCGGCTGGCGATCGTCAGCTTCCTGGTGCAGTTCGGACAGATGCTGTGGCCCAGCATCTTCGTGCTCTACACCAGCTATCGCTACAACTGGACGCCGATGACGACCGGCCTGCTGATGATGGCGGGCAGCGCGCTCGGCATTGCGGTGCAGAGCTTCATCACCGGGCCATTCGTCAAGCGCTATGGCGAGCGCACGGCGCTGGTCACCGGCGCGACGTCAATGATGCTGGCGATGATCTGGTACGGCACCGCGCCAACCGGATGGCTCTACATGCTCGGCATGCCGATCGGCGTGCTGGGCAACCTGATGATCCCAGGCTTGCAGGGTTTGATGACAAGCCACGTCGGGCCGTCCGAGCAAGGACAGCTGCAGGGCGCCAACCAGAGCATCATCGGCATCTCCTCGGTGTGCGGGCCGGTCCTGTTCGGCCTCTCCTTCGCGTGGGCGGTGCATCATCCGGAGTGGCATGTGCCCGGAATCGGGCAGTACCTCGCCGCCGCCATCATGGGCCTCGCCATTCTGCTGGCGATGGGCGAAGCGAAGCCGCGCAATCACACCAAGGGGTGATCGCATCATTCGCCGAACACGCTAAGCTATGGCGCTTCGGAGGATTTGCATGTCACACCCGTCCACGGTCGAGCAGCGGCGCGATCAGATGTTTCCGGTCCTCAAGCCGGCGGAAATCGACCGCCTGCGCCGGTTCGGAGAAGTGCGCCGCTACGGCAAAGGCGATTATCTGGCTCATGCCGGCGAGCCGGCATTGGGACTCCAGATCGTTCTGACCGGCGAAGTCGATGTGAAGGCGCACGACCATCCGGAGCGCTCGATCGTGCGATACGTGCCCGGCAGCTTCCTCGGCGAACTGGCGCAGCTCTCCAGCGGGCTTGCGTTCGTCGATGCCATCGCTCTCACCGAAGTCGAAGCGATCCTTATTCCGCCGCCGCGGCTGCGCGAGGCGATGGTGGCCGAGGCGGAGATCGGCGAGCACATCATGCGCGCGCTGATCCTGCGCCGTGTCAACATTCTGGAGCAGAAGGTCGGCGGGCCGGTGATTGTCGGCGCGGCGGGCAATCGCGATGTGCTGCGGCTCGAGACCTTCCTCAATCGCAACGGCCACCCGCACGAGCGGCTGGACCCACTGACCGACGATACGGCGAAGGCGCTGCTGGAGCGCTTTCATATCCAGCCGGCCGAGCTGCCGATCGTCCTGTGCGTAACGGGCCAGATGCTGCGCAATCCGAGCGAGAACCAGCTCGCCCGCTGCATCGGCATCAACCACGCACTCGACACCACCCATCTCTACGATGTTGCTGTGGTCGGTGCGGGACCGGCGGGGCTTGGCACGTCGGTTTATGCGGCGTCCGAAGGTCTGTCGGTGATTGCGTTCGACTGCCGCGCGTTCGGCGGTCAGGCGGGGGCGTCGGCGCGGATCGAGAACTATCTTGGCTTTCCAACCGGCATTGCCGGTTTGCCGCTTATGGCGCGTGCTTTCAATCAGGCGCAGAAGTTCGGTGTCGAGATGGCGATCCCCGAAGAGGTGGCGAGCCTGAAGGAGGAGCGTGATGGCCGCAGGTTGACCTATCGCCTGCAGCTGCACAGCAAGCAGTCGATCCGTGCACGGACGGTGGTGATCGCCAGCGGTGCGGAATACCGGCGGCTCGATGTCTCCAATCTCGGCGACTACGAAGGCGCCCATGTCCACTACTGGGCGTCGCCGCTCGAGACCAAGCTGTGCGCAGGCCAGGAAGTGGCGCTGGTCGGTGCCGGCAACTCCGCCGGACAGGCGGCTGTCTATCTCGCGAGCCAGGCGGCCAAGGTCTGGATGATTGTGCGCGGTAAGAGCATCGAGGCGACGATGTCGCAATATCTCTGCGACCGCATCGCGGCACAGCCGAACATCACGGTACTGACGCAGAGCGAAGTCACCCGACTGGAAGGCGATAACGGCGTTCTCGAACGCGTCACATGGCTTGAACACCAGACAGGCAAGGAGACGACGCGGCCCATCGGGCACCTGTTCCTGCTGATCGGCGCGGCGCCGAACACGAAATGGCTCGCGGCATCCGGCATCACGCTCGATGACAAGGGCTTCGTGAAAGCCGATGCGTTCTCGGGTGACGGCCGGTATCCGATGCAGACGAATTTGCCGGGCGTCTTCGCCATTGGCGATGTACGCTCCGGCTCGGTGAAACGCGTCGCCGCTTCGGTGGGCGAAGGCGCACAGGTCGTAGCCGCGATCCATGCCTGTCTCGCGGCACAGGCGACGGAGGAGACGGTCAATGGCTGACGATTGCTCGCATCTGGATACCATCCGCGAAGTGACGCCGAGTGCGCTCGGCTGCGAAGAGTGCCTGAAGACCGGGTCGCCGTGGGTGCATCTGCGCCTGTGCCGGACGTGCGGGCATGTCGGGTGTTGCGACTCCTCGCCGAACAAGCACGCGACGAAGCACTATCACCGCACGAAACATCCGATCATCGAAGGCTATGACCCGCCGGAGGGTTGGGGCTGGTGTTATGTCGATGAGGTGATGTTCGACCTCGAGCATCCGACACCGCAACGCGGGCCGATCCCGAAGTTCGTCTAAAGATCGAACCAACCCACCTGCAGGACGATGTAGAAGATCACCCACAGCACCACCGAGATCGCGGTGGCGATTTGCATTTTGCGCCAGAGCATCGGGCTGACCGGCGCGCCGGTTTCCGGGTCGACCTCGCCGAGGCCGACCGGAAGCAGACAAAACAATGACAAGAACCAGAAGCCGAGGAAGGCGCTGACCAGAACGGCCCAGTGGACCGCGTGGGCGATCACGCCTGTTCGAGCTCGACGAGCGTGCCGACGAAATCCTTCGGGTGCAGGAAGACGACCGGCTTGCCGTGCGCACCGATGCGCGGGATGCCGGTGCCGGTGATCGTGGCGCCCTGCTTCTTCATCTGCTCGCACGCAGCGTTGATGTCTTCGACTTCGTAGCAGACGTGATGCATGCCGCCGTTCGGATTCTTCTCGAGGAATTTCGCGATCGGCGAATTTTCGCCCAGCGGCTCGAGCAGTTCGATCTTGGTGTTGCCGAGATCGACGAACACCGTCGTCACGCCGTGATCAGGCTGCGCCACCTCGCCGGAGACGTTTGCGCCCAGCGTGTCACGGTAGACGGCCGCCGCTTTCTTGATGTCCTTCGTGGCGATGGCGACGTGGTTCAGGCGGCCGATCATGACAATTCTCCGGGCTTTCGAGGCACTTTCTAGCGGCAGTGATAACCCGGGCAAAACCGTTCGACAAGAAACGGTGACCGGGTCACGGGGACGCGCGCTAAGCTACTGACATGGCTGAGTTGTTGATCCTCTCGTTGTGCGGTTTGGTGATGCTTCTCACGGCGCTTTCGCGCATGCGACGAGAGCTTTACCTGTCCGGTTTGTTACTCCTGGCGGGCGGCCTGCTGGTGCTGCTCCACACCGGGTTCAACCTTTCCGGTACGGCAAACGCCTCGATCCCGACCGGTTGGATTGCGCAGCCGCAACTTTGCATCACGCAGGATCTGAGCGTGCGCTGTTAGGCGGTCAGACCCAGACGGCCTCGACCTTGGTGACAGGCTTCTTGCCCCATGCGTCCTGTGCAGCGCGGCGGGCGGCGCGGCGGACGGATTCTTTCAGCGTCTCCGCATCGGCGCGTTTTGGCTTGTGGAGCGAGATCGCTTTCTCGGCCGCCGCCTGAATGGCGCCGTGCACCGGCTCCGGAATGCCGTCGATGATGATCGATGGTTCGGCAACCACCCTGCCCTTGTCGTCCAGCACGAGAGTGATCGCGATGATGCCGGCAAAGGCGAGCGCGCGGCGCTTCTGGGTCAGACCGGCGGTCTCGTCGATCAGCACGCGGCCATCGAGATAGACGCGGCCGGCGGGAACTTCGTCGATGATCTCTGCCCGGCCGGGCGCGAGACGCAGCATGTGGCCGTTCTGCACGTTGATCGCCTGCGGCACCTGGAGCGAGCGGGCGAGACGGGCGTGCTCCGCCATGTGACGCTGCTCGCCATGCACGGGCACGGCGATCTGTGGCCGGGTCCAGCGGTACATCTGTGCGAGCTCGTCGCGGCAGGGATGGCCGCTGACATGGACGAAGTGATCTTCGGCCGACAAGACTTCGACACCGAGTTCCGACAGCTGGTTGTGCAGGTCGTGGATGCCGATCTCGTTTCCCGGAATGACACGCGAGGAGAAGATCACTGCGTCGCCCTTGCCGAGCTGGACGTTGGGATGATCGCCGCGCGCGATGCGGGCGAGCGCGGCGCGTGGTTCGCCCTGGCTGCCGGTGCAGAGATAGAGGACGCGGTCGGACGGCAGCAGCGCCGCCTCCTCCTCATCGATGGTACGGAGGTTTTTCAGGTAACCGGTTTCGCGCGCGGCGTCGGTGATCTTGTGCATCGCGCGGCCGACGAGCGCGATCTCGCGGCCGTGAATGCGCGCCGCTTCCGCAATGGAGTCGAGGCGGGCGACGTTGGAGGCAAACGACGTGACGGCGACCTTGCCCTTGAGCGTGCCGATCAGATCGATCAGCGCCTTGCGGACATCGGCTTCCGAGCCTGACTCACCCGGCACCAGCGCGTTCGTAGAATCGCAGACGGTGGCGAGGACGCCTTCGTCGCCCAGCTTCCGCAGCTTGTTGATCTCGGTGACTTCACCAAGACCCGGCTCCGGA
>DATAHD010000325.1:0-3041 GCA_036263395.1 Rhizomicrobium sp.
AAACGAGGAGACGTTCATGAAGGCGATGCTCTGCACCCACTACGGGATGCCGGAAGAGATGGAATACGGCGACCTGCCCGACCCGAAAGCTGGGAAGAACCAGGTGGTGGTGTCAGTGAAGGCGTGCGGCGTGAACTTCCCTGATGTGCTGCTGATCCAGGACAAGTACCAGTTCAAGCCTGCCCTGCCCTTCCCGCCGGGCGGCGAAGTGGCCGGCATCGTGAAAGAGCTGGGCGAAGGCGTGACCAATGTGAAGGTCGGCGACCGCGTGGCGGTGTCGATCGGCAATGGCGGGTTCGCCGAGCAGGTGGTGGCCGATGCGCGCCGCTGCGTGCCGATGCCCGCGAATGTCGATTTCGACGTCGCTTCGTCGTTCATCGTGACCTACGGCACGTCATATCACGCGCTGAAGGATCGGGCCGATCTGAAGCCGGGCGAGAACCTGGTCGTGCTGGGCGCGGCCGGTGGCGTCGGCATCTCGGCAGTCGAGCTTGGCAAGGCGATGGGCGCGCGCGTGATCGCGGGTGCGTCGACGCAGGAGAAAGTCGATCTTGCCATCAAGCATGGCGCGGATGCCGGCTTCGTCTACCCGACCGTGCCGCTGTCGCGCGATCAGCAGAAGCAGCTGTCGGAAGACATCAAGAACCTGACCGGCGGCAAGGGCGCGGACGTGCTCTACGATCCGGTCGGCGACGACTATGCCGAGCCGTGCATGCGCGCGATGAACTGGGAAGGCCGTTACCTCGTGATCGGCTTTGCCGCCGGTCAGATCCCGAAGATCCCGCTGAACCTGGCGCTGCTCAAAGGCTGCCAGATCGTCGGCGTGTTTTGGGGCGCGGCGACGGCGCGCGATCCCAAGCGCGCGCAGGACAGCCTGGCCGAGATCATGGACATGATCTCCACCGGCAAAATCCATCCGCATGTGTCGGAGCGTTTCCCGCTGAACCGCGCCGGCGAAGCGATCCGTTTGCTGATGGATCGCAAGGCGCTCGGCAAAGTCGTCGTTACGGTGTGATGTGACGACACCGCACAACCGCCAGACGCACGCCTGCGAGGTGTGCAGTCTCAGCAAGGATGCCCGGCACATGGTGCCGGGCATCGCCATCCGTCCGGCACTGACGGACGTGATTGTCAAAGAAAGTCCGCACTGGAACCACAGTGGCTTCGTCTGCGTCACCTGCCTCAACCGCATCCGCACCGAATATGCGCGCGAGCAGATGGAGCAGGAGCGCGGCGAACTCTCGGCGCTCGAGCAGGACGTGATCGCGAGCTTGCACGCCAACGAATCCATCGTCGAAGACATGAATTCGGAGTTCGACAGCAAGCTGACCTTCGGCGAGCGGCTGGCCGACCGCGTGGCGGCCGTCGGGGGCAGCTGGGGGTTTGTGATTGCGTTTGGCACGTTCCTGAGCGTGTGGGTGCTGATCAATGTCGCCGTGCTGATGTCGCGCGCCTTCGACCCATACCCGTTCATCCTGCTCAATCTGTTCCTCTCGATGCTGGCTGCGATCCAGGCGCCGATAATCATGATGAGCCAGAACCGCTCCGCAGCCCGCGATCGGCTGCAGGCGGAGAGCGATTTCAAGGTCAACCTGAAAGCCGAGATCGAAGTGCGGGCGCTGACCGAGAAGGTCGACCAGTTGCTGCACAACCAGTGGGTCCGGATGATGGAGATCCAGCAGATCCAGATGGAGATGCTGGAAGACCTGGCGAGTCGGGGAAAATCCTAAGGCTGTAGTGAGGACCACAGCAGCAGGCCCACGGCAACGGCCATCACGGCCGTGCCGCACCAGCCGAGCACGCTCAGCCAGAGTGGCGGAGAGAATGGCGTGTTGCGACCGGAGACCACGATCATCATCGTCAACATGATCGGAACGGCGACGATGCCGTTGGTCACAGCACTCCAGAACAGCATTGCGATGGGGTTTGCATCGGCCAATGCGAGCATGGCCCCCGCAAGGGTCGCCGCACTCACGATCGCATAGAAGCCTATAGCGCGGTTGGCCGGCAACTCGAGACTGCCTTCGATCTTGAAGGCGTCGGCCACGGCGTAAGCGGCCGAGCCTGCCAGAACCGGGACCGCCAACAAGCCCGTCCCCGCGATGCCTGCGGAAAACAGCACGAAGGTCAGCGTGCCGGCGGTCGGCCGGAGCGCCTCGGCAGCCTGCTCGGCGGTCTGGATGCCCGTGATCCCATGCGCATGCAGTGTCGCGGCCGTGGTCACGATGATGAAGAAGCCAATGAGATTGGACACCAGCATGCCGGACCACGTGTCGAGCGCGATGTGACGGAAGGCACGCGCGCTGAGCGGCATTCCCGGCACCCGAACGCGGTGACTGATCCGCGTTTCTTCCGCTTCCTGCGAGGCCTGCCAGAAAAAGAGGTAGGGACTGATCGTCGTACCGAACACGGCCACGACCGTCAGCAGCATGTCGCGATTGAGACTGACGGTGGGCAGCGCGACAGACCGGAGCACCTCTCCCCATGGCACATGCACGCTGAACGCCACGGCGACGTAGGTGAACAGCACGAAGGTGAGATATTTCAAATAGCCGGCGTAGCGATGGTACGGGATCAAGATTTCTCCCACCAACGAAAGCAGGCCGAACGCCATGGCATAGATCGCCGCCGGGCCGCCGGTGACGAGCTTCACCGAGGCGCCCATCGCCGCGAGATCGGCGGCGATGTTGATTGTATTCGCCACCACCAGGAGAAGGACCAGCGGCAGCAGCACCGCTCGCGGCAGCCGCTGTCCGATGCTGTGCGCCAGTCCGCGTCCCGTCGCCCAACCGATGCAGGCACTGATGATCTGGATGCCCGCCATAAACGGCAATGTCAGGATCATCGTCCACGTCAGGGCGTAACCGAACTGCGCCCCGGCCTGAGAGTACGTCGCGATGCCGCTAGGGTCGTCGTCCGCGGCGCCGGTTATCAAACCGGGGCCCAACGCCCGCCAAACGCTGAATGACTTCGTCCCAGTGTCCGGCATGGGCAGCGACTCGACTTGCAGGTGCCGCACGGATTACCTACCTGTTCGCGAG